>CAZOLE010000111.1:0-6605 GCA_964580445.1 uncultured Porphyrobacter sp. | reverse complement strand
AGCATAAGCGTGCTCAACGGATAATAAATCATCGGCTTGTCGAAGATCGGCATCAGTTGTTTCGAAACGCCGCGGGTCAGCGGATAAAGCCGTGTTCCCGATCCACCCGCGAGGATGATACCCTTGCGCTGTGTGCTCATGTTTAAGGCCCCTAGTCGCCAAAAGTGTCTGCAAAGTAGCATGGTGCATTGCAGCGCGTGAGAAGAGGGTCAATGGCCCAAGGTTACAAGTTTGGGCATAGCGAGTGGTGATTGCTTTTCGTCAAGGGATTCCGGTGCAGCGCAAAACGCGATAGAGGAAGATGGCTGAGGGAATATCAAGACGAATGACGCTAAACGCGACCGCCGATGACTTTCTGGCACAATGCACACGATGCGTTGTGAAAGGAGAAGCCGCGCCAGCTTGGTCAGAAGAGCTGAACGGCGTTGACGCCGAGGTCGCAGTGCAAGGCCGGATCGCGTTTCACGGCATCGCTTTGTTGCTGGCCGAACACCCATCCGTTCTGGATGATTGGCCTGAAGACCTGCGGACTCACACGCAGTCCGAAGCGCGAATGCAGGGGATTTGGGAAATCAGCCATGCGCAAGCCGTCGCGACTCTGTTTGAAGCTCTGCACGATGCCGGTGTTACGGCAATAGCGATGAAAGGCACCGCGCTCGCTTATTCGTTGTACGATGACCCGGCGATTAGGCGGCGCGGAGACACCGACATCCTAATTCATACGCTCGACCGCGACCACGCCCGGCGCGTCATGCGGGAGGCGGGATTTTCGCCGGGCGGCGACCCCTTGGCGTTGCAAGAGGAATGGTACTTTCACACCGGCATCAATTTCAATCATGAGATTGACGTTCATTGGCGGATCAACGCAGTCAGGCTTTGTCTCGCGCGCTTGAGCACGATCCCGCTTCGCAGCGGGCGATTGATTTGCCGCGCCTTTCAAAGAATGCGAAGGGTATGGGCGTCTTGGATTCAATCTTGCACACTTGCGTCAATCGGGCTGCGCATCACGCTTATGGCTACCCGGTCAACGATGAAAAGCTGATGGAAGGCGACCGGTTCATTTGGGCGATTGATCTCGACAAGCTAGCATCTGCCTTAAGCGCAAGCGACTGGAACCGGCTCGTCGAAATGTGCGAGCGCAGCGGACTGTCTGGGCTAGTGCGCGACGGACTGCACTTCGCGCAATCCAAGCTAGAAACCGCAATACCGGCGGGCGTGCTGGATAGTTTGGCATCGCATCAATCGGACCAACCAGCCGCGCACTATTTTGACGTCGCCTCTGGTAGGAAGCGGCTTATGCTCGATTTGGCGGCCTGCGCAACTTTCCGGGAGAAAGCGCAATTGATCCGCCATGCGCTGTTGCCCGGACGTGATTTCTTCGCGCACCATATTGATGACCATGCGCGCTATTCGCTTGCCACTTTGCGGGCCAAACGGCTGGCCAACGGCGCACTGAAACTGATTGCAGGACGGTCTTAGAACGATGCGCCTCAAATTCCTGCTTCACCGCGCCCTCCGCTTTAAGCGCGAGCTGATGCTGATCAGCTTTGTAACCCTACTCGCATCCTTTGCGACATTGGCCGTTCCTTGGATAGCCAGCCAATGGCTGGGCGGCGTCATCAATCAAGCAGTAGGGCAGCCGCTAGCTAGCGACCTGTCGCAACTCGTGCTGATGCTTGTCGCGGCGTTGATCGCGATGACAGTACTCAAGATCGCTGCTGATATTATTTCAGCGCACACCGCCGGACGCATTTTGACCGAGCTTCGACGCGAAGCCTATGAGCGCCTGCAATCGCTCCCGATCAGCTTTCATGAGCGCAGCCGCCATGGAGACCTTCTAGCCCTCGTCACCAATGAAGTGGGTGCGCTCAGTAATTTTCTCACCGCCACACTTGCGAACCTGCCATCCAATTTGGTGACTGCTGTCGGCGCTTGCATTTTGCTGTTCTTGCTTGATCCGACTTTGGCGTTGATCGTGCCGCTAATTGTCCCGGCTTTCTACATCGCTATGCGGTTGATTGGACGCAGGCTGCGCGGCTTGTCACAGCGCGTTCAGCAATCGGGTGCACGGCTGATTGAATTGGCGGAGCGTGATCTGGAATTGACCCCGGCCATCAAAGCCTTTGCTGCCGAAGACAACTATGCGCTCGGCTATGCCGATCAAGCCGAGAATTTGCGCCGCACCAGTTTTGAGCGCAGCCGCATCACGCTTAGCCTAGCTCCGATTATCGCACTGATCGCCGCCTTGGGCGCGGTTGCGCTGGTCATGTTTGCAGCACGCGATCTGGCCAGCGAAGCCAAATCGCCAGCGGACCTATTCGCGTTCCTTCTTTATGCCGCGCTGCTGACCCGCCCGGTCGGCACATTGGCGGGTATCTATGGCGAATTGCAGGTGGCCAGAGGCGCCCTTGCCCGGCTTGAAACTGTGTTCGAGCATCCCGCAGAGCCGGGCTATCAGGCTGCTGGTGAAATCGAGCGCGCAAAAGGCGCGATTGGCTTTAATAATGTCGGCTTTGCCTATCCCGAGCGCCCTGACCTGTTTGAGGATCTCAGTCTTGAAATCGCGGCAGGCGAAATTGTCGCACTCACCGGAGAGAACGGCGCTGGCAAATCAACTCTTATCCGGCTCCTGCTGCGCTTCTATGACCCAGCGAAAGGCGCGATCACACTCGATGGAACAGACATTGCCAGCATCAATGTCCAATCATTGCGCCGGCAATTCGGTTACGTCCCGCAGCGCGCTCTGTTGTTCAACGGGACCGTGCGCGAGAATATCGCTTTCACCAGCACCGACGCAGACAGCACCTTTATTACCCGCGCCTTGGATTTGGCTCAGGCGAGCGCATTTGTCGCTGACTTACCCGATGGCCTCGACACAGAAATTGGCGATCACGGCGTCAGACTATCGGGCGGACAGCGCCAACGTATTGGTCTAGCACGCGCGCTCTACCACGATCCACCGGTCCTGATTTTCGATGAAGCGACGGCCATGTGGGACCTAGAGGGCGAGGCTGCCTTTGTCGAAAGCTGTCAAAGCGCGCTGGCGGGTCGCACGGTCATTGTAGTGACGCACCGCCCTGCAAGCCTCGCGCTCGCGAACAGAACCCTATTCGTCAAAGATGGCAGGGTTCAGGTGGTCGACGCTTGAGTCTCGATCAACCCTTGCTCAACCAACTCGCCCGTCAGTGATACGGCGTCCGCCTCGATAACATCGCGCGAGGCATCGAACTCGGCTTCGACGATGTCACAAATGGCGCTTAAAGCTTGCGGTTTTTCGTCAAGCAGTTGCCAAATCCGGCTTCCGACAGGATTGAGCCCGAAATAGATCCCGCTTTCCAGATCAAGCAGCACGAATTCGCCGCTCACCTCACGCGAGACGACGTTTTCAGACACTTCAAAAACCTGATCCAGAGAAAAATCAGCCATTCAATCGATCACCTGTAGCACTGCATCAATTACATGGGGCAAGACATCATACTCACGCGGATAGTCAAGAGTATGACACGCGATCGCTTGCGACAATTCTGCTAGCCGCAGGAAATGCGCCTTCAAGCGCGGTCTATCCTCGACATCAAGCACGAAGGAGTGGGGTAAGAGGGCAGGCAACGCAGCATGCGCTTCGAGCGGTGAAATTTCCGGCTCGGTAGCGTCGCCGGGGCCAAGCACGAAAATGTGTCGTAGAACCGTGGGTTCATCCGAAAAAGGCAATCCGTGATCGGCTTCGACCTCCTCCTTTTCGTGTGGGTCGCGCCAAACAGGCCCCTCGCCCAGCAAGTAGTTGGCGCTGTCTCCGAATAAGCGAACACCCGAACGGCGCGGCTGGAGAATATAACTCTCTGCCTCACGCCGCAGATCAATTGCGTCTTCGGTCAAAAAAGGGAAACCCGCCTTTGCAAAGGCACCCGCTAACGTGGTCTTACCACTGCGAGACAGGCCCAGAAATGCAATCGCCGCGCCGTTGATCGTAACCGCGGCGCCGTGCAGAAACATGCCTCCTCGATGATTGGCGATGAGCGGCTCGATGGAATTTTCAAATAGATTTCGAGCTGTCGCGGCGTCGGCCTCCAAGGCTGGCCAGCCGCGTACGTCCAATGTCTCGCCGCAAATCTCGAAATCGGCTTCTTCAACAAAGCGCAGGAAATAACCTGTTTGCGTACGAAAGAACTGCACCTTTCCGACGCCGCTCGGCGTGGTCCAACTGTCATATTGCTCACCATCGACAGGCAATTGCGCGCGTGCGGCTCCCGGCTCAAACGTCATGACTATTGGCACTCATTGCCTATAACGGCCCGAACAAAGTCAGCGATTGTTTGCTCACTGGGTAGCAAGTCGGGCCGGTCCCTCATAACGGTCGCCAAAATCTCCTCCGCACTCCGCGTCCCGTCAACAAGCGACAAAACGTAAGCTCGCGCTTCGCCGGTTTTCGACAATTGAAGAGGTGCGTTCGATTGTGTCGCAAAGTCAGCCGGCGTCAAAATTTTGCTCTTCCACGTCGACATTTTCTGCACGGGCGCACCGCCGGGTGGCCGAATCGTCCAACTGATCAAACTAACATCCGTGCGGAACTTGATCGTCACATGCACGGTCTCACCAGCCGCCACTTCAAACGGCTCACGCGCTGGCAGGAAGGCTTGCGAACGGGTGATCGATGCCGGATCAATCGGCGAGTTGGTCATCCGCACATCATCGGCAAGCTCGGCATCGAACCAACCAGCCACGCCATCAAACCGTCCATCGCGATCAACAATTATTTCCGCCGCGAAAGAATACAGCTCCGGTCCCTCCACTCCTAAAGGAACACGACCAAGCGGCGCCGACGGTGAGATCAAATCATCCGGCTCAAGATTGAAGGAGTAGCGGACGTTGCGGCTGGCATCATCGAGCCAACGAAACGCCTCGGGAATATCCTCGTTCGCCCAAGCCTGCGCTCGATCTCGGCATCGATCGGACATCACGCCCGCAACACTCAAATCCAGCGCTCGCGGCATCACCGTGCCTCCGGGCTTCAGCAGTCGCTCCGCCGCATCGCGCAGCATGGCAATGATGCCATAATCGAAGCCGAAATAGCCAACATGATCGCAAATGATCGCATCAACCCGCTCGTCAAACTCGATTCGGTATGTCGAATCGGCATGGCTGCGATAGCGATCGCCATATCCGGCGCGCTCCATGCTTTCCTTCGCAAGGTGGATCGCATTGCTGCTATCAATGCCAATCACTTCGCCCGCGCCTGCTTCCAAAGCGAACAAGCCAAGCACACCCACACCGCATCCCAAGTCCGCCACCACGTCACCCGATTTGATGACCTGAGCTATCGCTTTGCGATAGAGATCAGAGCGCCCTGGAAGGGTCAGATATTCGATATGTTCGTCGAGTGTGCTGGACATCGCTCGGTTTGCAATCGCGCTATCGCAAGCGCCCCACTCCTCTGGTATAGCATTGTTTCAGATACAAAAAACGCCGCTCACTGGCGGCGCTTTCATTCTTTAGAGGCGTTTTTCCGAAGCTGGCAGAGCCTTAAATGATCGCGCAGCCTCACAGAAGCTTGCGCCGCAAATCAGTTCATCGTCAACCCGGCGGTCATGTCGCCATTGGCGTCCATCATGTTACCAGCCGAACCACCGGTCAGATTACGCACGGAACCGAAAGCGGTAAGCTGCGGTTTCTGATAAGCCGTTCTTTTAGCTGGCTTGTTCATTTCGAATCCCCAAATGCATAGAACTTGCTAATTGCAATCGCTTGTTAACCATTAACGGTCAATTGCAAAAAATGCTGCAACTGCGTAATTTTCGCGGTTAGCCCAAGGGTATGTGGCGCGTCAACAACACATCGCCAATCCTGACAACGGCTTGTTTACCACAAGATAGGCTACGCCGGATTTATTTCGCGGGATCGGTCCAACATTTCAGCAACGGCAAATGCAGACCAGATATCCCACGAATAGACGTCTTCATTGCCTACTTGCTGACTTGCGCGAATGATGTCTTCAAGTTCTTCGAGATCGCACATCGCTGCAATTGACTGCGCGCGCGTCCCAGATATTGATTGAGCAAATTCAAGATCAAGCGCGGGTGACGGGAAATTGGCTTTGCTGTTCCGTGTGCGAACCTCCTCGGGCAGCACCCCGCGCATCGCCTCACGATGGACCCAACGCCGTATTTCTCCGCGCATCCGAATATGCTCTGGGGTCTGTGCGCAAAATTCGACGAACTTACGGCTGAGCATGGGGTGGCGCGCTTCCAGCCCGTTGAGCCCCCGCTGGCGCTGCATCATAGTTCTAAACACCTGAGTGCGCGGCGAATAGTGCCGCATATGTTTGATCCACCCGTTGGAATTGGACGGAATATCCGGGCAAAATGCCCGGTACTGTTCGGCTAGGCGCTCGCGCATTTGTCCCGTCAGAACCTTTGCTGATTCCCCCGGACCATGCGCCTCCTTCCCTCTCAAAAACCGCCAAGAGCTGCGAATTGGTTGGGGGGCAGCCCAACTGCCAGTCATACGAGCGGCTCGGCGCATCGCTTCGCCCCAGCCAAGCACGCGCGCATCACCGCTTAAACTGCGAAAGAATCCCGAAAAATCGCCATGACTTAAATGCTCGGGATAAT
>CAZOLE010000110.1:0-6608 GCA_964580445.1 uncultured Porphyrobacter sp. | reverse complement strand
GTCATCGACTGTTTCAACCAACGTCATCTGACCTTCTTCGACCTGACCCATCGTTCCGATCACTTCAGGGTGGCCTTCATGGCCGACAAAAATGATGTGCCGATCCTTCTCGATCTGCCGTTCGGCTTGGCGATGCACCTTGGAAACCAAGGGGCAGGTCGCATCAAGATAAATCATGTTGCGCCGCTCCGCCTCGGCAGGGACCGATTTGGGCACGCCATGCGCGCTAAAAACAACAGGAGCATCGGTTGGCACTTCGTCCAACTCTTTGACGAAGATCGCGCCTTTGGCTTTCAATCCGTCGACAACATATTTGTTGTGGACGATTTCATGCCGGACATAGACCGGTGGGCCGAACCTTTCGAGCGACTTTTCGACTATCTCAATCGCTCGGTCGACCCCTGCGCAAAAGCCACGTGGAGCTGCAATCAGCAACTTAAGCGGGGCGCTATCGCCATGCGCGGCGGTTTCGTCTCGAGCTGAATTCGGAAAGGGCGCGTTCATGCGAGGGCCTCTAGCGCTTTATCGCTTGCCTCGCTAGGGCGAGATGGTACGCGCGTGTCAAACAACCGCGCTTCGGACTGATTAACTAAGGAACCGTTCCTGATGACACTTCGCACCCGTGTTCTGTCTGCTCTTGTGCTCGCAGGAGCGCTTGCTGGCTGTTCCCGAGAAGGGGAACTGGTGATTAATCAAGGCGTAGGCATTACGTCCGTTTTGACCACTTGCCCGGCGGTGGGCATCCCTGACTTTACTGGCGATGTGACGATGTTCAGAGCGGCTGGCAGCACGGTAGCATCCGACATTGATGTCAGTGCGAACATGACCAACCTGCGTTCAACCTGCAATGACTCCGGCGAAAAGGTGTATAGCGAAGCGACTTTTGATGTGCATGCCCGGCGCGATGATACGCGCGGCGCACGCACGGTGACGCTCCCGTATTTTGTCGCGGTGCTGCAAGGTGGCCGCGCGGTTCAGACAAAGCGCGTTGGCCAAGTTACGTTGAGCTTCGCTGATGGCGAAGAGCGCGCTTCTTCAAGTGCAAAGGCGGGTTCGTTTGTCGACCGCGCAGCGGCGGCATTGCCCGAAGACATTCGCGAGCGGATCACCCGACGACGACGTCCTGGAGATCCCGAAGCGGCGCTTGATCCTCTAGCGAATCCAGAAGTGAAGGCGGCAATCGCGCGCACCCGGTTTGAAATGCTTATTGGGTTTCAGCTGACGGAAGACCAACTGGCCTACAACGCCACGCGCTAAAGTGTTTCAAAGGCGCATCCGGGCCTTCGTCCTCCATGCGTTTCTTACACTTCGCTTCGATGCATCTGCGGGCGCCCGGTCGGGCTTGCGGCGCAAAGCGCCGATGCGTGTGCCTATTCAGCCTTTGTCCCAAACTTCTATTGCGCTATTCGCGCAACCGAGATGACTAATATGAAAACGATCTACACCGCCTACGCGGAAACCATCGATGCCGCGCTCACTGCTTTGGTAAGCGAAGGTGCGCTGCCTGAAGACGCCAGTTTTGCCAATGTGACGTTGGAGCCGCCGCGCGATGCGTCTCATGGTGACCTTGCAACCAATGCCGCGATGGTACTGGCAAAGCCTGCGAAGACCAATCCGCGCGCGCTGGCCGAATTGATCGCGGCCAAGCTCGAAGCCGAGCCGGGTATTGTAAGCGCTGAAATTGCTGGGCCGGGATTCATCAATCTACGGCTTGAAGCCGGCGCTTGGTTGACCGAGCTTAAAGCTATCGCTGCACTAGGCGATGGCTATGGCCGCTCGGCAATCGGGGCAGGCTCGGCAGTCAATGTCGAATATGTCTCCGCAAACCCAACCGGCCCGATGCATATGGGCCATTGCCGCGGTGCAGTGGTGGGCGATGCGCTTGCCAGTTTGCTCGAATATGCTGGGCACAGTGTCACTCGCGAATATTACATCAACGATGCTGGCGGTCAGGTCGATGTGCTCGCACGCTCCGCGCATCTGCGGTATCGCGAAGCACTCGGCGAAGAGATTGGAGAGATTCCTGAAGGCCTCTATCCCGGTGATTATCTAAAGCCTGTCGGCGCTGCTCTCGCGCAGGAGTTTGGCGATCAATATGCGGCGGCCGAAGAAGCCCATTGGTTGCCGATCTTCCGCAAGCAAGCGGTCGCTAAGATGATGGGTCTCATCAAATCTGACTTGGCCTTGCTGGGCATTCATCACGATGTCTTTGCATCCGAAGCGCAATTGCAGGCCGCCGGAAAGCCTGAAGCGGCGGAGAAATGGCTGCGCGAACATGACTTTGTCTATGATGGCATATTGGAAGCACCCAAAGGTAAAGCGCCGCCCGAAGATTGGGAGCCGGTTGAATTGCCGCTGTTCCGATCCACTCAGTTTGGTGATGATCAGGACCGCCCAATCAAGAAGTCCAACGGTGCTTGGACTTATTTCGGCGCGGATTTGGCCTATCATATGCAGAAGGCCGAGAACGCCGATGCGCTGATCGACATTTGGGGCGCTGACCATGCGGGCACAGTCAAACGGATCAAAGCGGCCGTTGCTGCGCTGGCACAAGGGCAAAACAAGACTGTCCCCTTTGACGTGAAGCTTGTGCAGATGGTTCAGCTTATGCGTGGCGGCGAACCGGTGAAAATGTCCAAACGCTCAGGCAACTTCATCACCATCGCGGATATGATCGAGGAAGTGGGCAAGGATGTTGTGCGCTTCACCATGTTGACCCGCAAACCCGAAGCACAGATGGAGTTCGACTTTGCGAAAGTTGTCGAAGCCTCCAAAGACAACCCGGTTTATTACGTCCAATATGCACATGCTCGGCTTAATCGTTCGCTCAAGAAAGCCGCAGATGAGCATGGAATTGTGCCAAGTTCTGACGCGCTCGATCAATTTGGCGACGAGGAATTGGCGCTCATTAAACGCGCTGCGCAATTCCCGCGCGAAATTGAAGCGGCAGCAAAGGCACGCGAGGCTCACAGAATCGCATTTTACCTTTACGATCTGGCGGCTGACCTTCATTCATTCTATAGTCTTGGAAACAAAGATATTCAAAAGCGCTTCATCCTGGAACAGGACAAGGGTTTATCGGGAGCTAGACTTTTCCTCGGAGACGCAATCGGGCAAGTGATTCGAAATGGACTGGCTGTGCTCGGTGTCGAGGCTGTCGAATCGATGTAAAAGGTTGCAGGTCAGATGGATAACAAGGCGGGAAAAGGCATGATTGAAGCCGAATATGAAGAGATCGACGACGCTGTCGAAGAGGCCGTCGAAGATGAGCTTGACCTGACCGAGGACGATAGCCTTCCTTGGCTCGAATCTGACGAAGAAGAGACCGGCGGTGGCTTTGACCTCTCGCAATTTGTTGGCTTTGCGGTGATTCTGCTCGCACTCTTGGGTGCACTCCTGTTCGGTATCTGGTATTTCAGCAATCAAAGCAGCGACCGCGATCTGGTCGCTGATGGCAGCACAATTGAAGCTGAAGATGGGCCTTACAAAGTCAAGCCGGATGAGCCTGGCG
Source organism: uncultured Porphyrobacter sp. (assembly GCA_964580445.1). Lineage (GTDB taxonomy): Bacteria > Pseudomonadota > Alphaproteobacteria > Sphingomonadales > Sphingomonadaceae > Erythrobacter. The sequence goes on along the minus strand of CAZOLE010000110.1, from coordinate 3,097 downwards.
GCAAGGAATTCGAAGGCACGGGCAATGTCGCGCCTGGTGTTGGCGAAGGTGAAACGCCTGACGGCCGGATGGCCGACAGCAGTTCCGGCGGCAATGCTGGTGCATCAAGCAGCGGCGATGGTGCCAAGCCGTCCATTTCGACTCGCAGTTCTAGCGAAGGTGCTGGTTCAAGCGGCGGGGCAGCTGTGGCTTCGGGCGCCGGCTCGGCCGCGTCGGCTACTGGAGTTGGCGTTCAAGTGGGCGCATACACCAACAAAGCGGACGCCGAAGCCGGCTGGAAACGCCTGACCGCGTCAAGCGATGCGCTGAACGGCGTACGCCACCGCGTTGTCAAAGGCACCGCCGACTTTGGCACTGTCTATCGCTTGCAAGCAGTTCCGGGGGACCGTGCAGCGGCTGACAAGTTGTGCAGTGCGCTCAAGGCGGATGGCCTGCCCTGTCAGGTCAAACCCTAAGGCAATTGGTTCTGGGGCGGGTTTTCCGCCCCTTTTCCCCGCGTTTTCTAGGGAACCGAGCCGCTAAGCGCTTGCTTGCGCTGCGATGCGCTGCAAGGTTTCCTCTATGACGCCTGCAATCTTTGGATGTTCTGGCACCACGCTAACCGCGGATGAGCGCGCGTTTTTTCGCGAAGCTGACCCGGCGGGCTACATCCTATTTGGCCGCAATTGTGAGACGCCCGAGCAATTGCGGGCGCTGACCGACGAATTTCGCACGCTTCATGGGCGTGAACATCTATTGATTTCGATTGATCAAGAAGGCGGCCGGGTTGCCCGCCTGCGTCCGCCGAACTGGGGCGACTATCCCGCTGGAGATGCCTTTGCGCAGCTTTATGCAATTGCGCCCGCAAGCGCGATTGAAGCGGCGAGGGTGAGCGCCAAGGCGATGGCGCTTGAGCTTTCTGCTATGGGCATCACCGTCGATTATCACCCACCGCTCGATCTGCGTCAGCCCGGCGCGCATGATGTGATTGGCGACCGCGCGTTAGGCGCTGATCCGATGCAGATAGCTGCGATTGGCCGCGCGATTTTGGATGGCTTAGCCACCGGAGGGGTCACGGGCTGCATCAAACATATGCCCGGTCACGGGCGCAGCATGGTAGATTCTCACAAAGAAATGCCGACTGTCCATGAAAGCGCTGAGCAACTGGAAACTGACCTTGCGCCGTTCAAGTCGCTCAATTCCGCGCTGATCGGCATGACTGGGCACTTGGTCTTTCCGGCATGGGATGCGGACAATCCCGCAACGCTGTCAGAGACGATTATCCGTGATATCATACGCGGAGAGATTGGATTTCAAGGTCTGCTTTTGACCGACGACATCGATATGGAGGCCTTGTCCGACACCATTCCTGAACGCTCGGCCCGCGCGATAGCAGCGGGATGCGATATCGTTCTCAATTGCTGGGCGAAAATGGACGACATGCAGGGCATTTGCGATCGGCTTCCAACGATGTCGAAGACGGTGGCAAAGCGGCTTGATCGCGCGTTGGAGAATACTCGCGTCGTTGAGGCAATGGCCGAAGAACACGGCGAACTGCTAGCCAAGCGCGATGCGCTCCTGGCTATAGTCGGAGAGGTGGTATGACGAGCAGCGATGGCGGCTTCATGCTAACTGGTGGGTCGATGGGAACTGGCGAACCCACTGCCGAAATGCCAGTCGATTGGCCGAATGATGATGTGACTAAGCCCGGCGCTAAGTCCGGAGAAGAAGCGCTCTATCTGGAGCTCGATGGGTGGGAAGGGCCGCTTGATTTACTGCTCGACTTGTCGCGGCGGCAAAAAGTCGATCTGCGCCAAATCTCGATCCTCGCGCTGGTTGATCAGTATCTCGACTACATCGAAAAAGCCGAAGCGCTGCGATTGGAATTGGCCGCCGACTATCTCGTCATGGCAGCGTGGCTCGCCTACCTGAAATCTGCGCTCTTGCTTCCCAAGGAAGAGCAGGAGGATCCAAGCCCGGAAGAACTCGCTTTACGACTTCAATTGCGTTTGCAGCGGCTTGGCGCGATGCGAGAATCCGCTGCCCGCTTGATGGGCCGTGATCGGATCGGGCGCGATATTTTTCTGCGCGGTGCACCCGAAGGTCTCAGGATCGACCGCAAGACTAAGTGGAAGGCGGACACCTATTCGCTGATCCAAGCCTATGGTCAGGTCAAAGCGCGCACCGCCCCGCGCATCTATCATGTCGCTGACCGCCCGGTGATGACACTGGACAGCGCACTTGACCGTGTCTCCGCCATGTTGGGTGTAACGCTGGATTGGATGGATATCCGCGACTTTCTGCCACCGCGTGCGGAGCCGGAATTGCGAAAGTCTGCTCTCGCCTCTTCGTTTGTTGCAATGTTGGAACTTGCGCGGACAGGTCGGGCTGAGATTGCACAGGATGAGGCCTATGGTCCCTTGCGTATCAGGCGCCTTAAGGAAAGCGAGCGGACATGACACAAGAGGCAAACCCAGAAGTGCCTGCCGATGACGTGCAATCTTCCGACGCGGTCGAACGCGCGTTGGAGGCGACATTGTTTGCAGCCGAAGAGCCGATGTCTGTCGAAGCACTCGCTACTCATTTGGGTGACTTGGACAAGGCCTCTGTCCGTGATGCGCTCGCTTTACTGGCAGATCACTATTCCCAGCGCGGGGTGCACCTGGTTGAGCGCGGCAAGCGCTGGCATTTTGAAACTGCGCCTGACCTTGCGCACCTACTTCGACGCGAAAAAGAGCAAGTTCGCAGGCTTAGCCGGGCGGCGACAGAAGTGTTGGCGATCATCGCCTATCATGAGCCGGTTAGCCGCGCAGAAATTGAATCGATCCGCGGCGTGCAAACCAGTGGTGGGACACTTGATGTTCTGATGGAGGCTGGCTGGATCAAGCTCGCGGGCCGCCGCGATGTCCCTGGCCGCCCTGTGATTTATGCCACCACACCCGAATTCCTCGATCATTTCGGACTGACATCGCGCCGCGACCTGCCGGGAATTGACGAATTGCGTGCAACCGGCTTGCTTGACCCGGTCGATGATGCCTTCGAAGACGCGATGGCGATGGAAACGCCTGAGAGTGACGCGGAAAATACCGAAGCCGTGAGTAACGAGGGTGCGGAAAAC
>CAZOLE010000109.1:0-6609 GCA_964580445.1 uncultured Porphyrobacter sp. | reverse complement strand
TCCCCGCTGCTTGAGTTGTGCTTTCCATGCCGAGGGTTGGATGCTTGTTATAACGTCAATGATCGAGAGCCATCAATCTCATGATTGTAAGAAGGTCGGCGGTTATTCTCCCTTTCTATATCTTTAGCTTGACGGAGTTCGAGCCTCATCATCACGCAAATGTGACAGAGTTGGACGTTGTCATCACAACGAAAGCACCCGGACCATGGGCTGCGATCATCAACTCAATCCGCGAACGGCAACCCAATGCCAAGCGAAATCAGGATTACGCCGCGAGCCTGATGCGCAATGGTCGGCCCGACCTAGTCGTGCTTTCAATGGCATATCGGATCGGCTTTTACGCGATCCTAGGGACGCTAGCTTGGTATGGCTACGCGCTGGAGGCGTTCTTGCTATGGTGGCTGCCGCTTCAATTCGCGCTTAGTTACATCGTATTCTTCCTGTCATGGGCGCCGCATCATCCGGGCACGCGCCAAGGCCGCTACTCCAATACGCGCAGCTGGCGATCCAAGGTCGGTAATCTGGGATCAATGGGGATGCAGTTTCATATCGTCCACCACCTGCACCCCTATATCCCGCTGCACCTGACCCCTGCTGCCTATGATGAGATGCGCCCAGTCCTTGAAGCGCGTCAGTGCGACTTAGGCGGTAGGTAAGCACTCACTCGTCAGCGAAAATTGCAACTTCGTTTAGTCCGTCACTGTCCGCACGCCCGCGATACATACCGGTTGTGTTGAAGCTATAAAATGCGTGGCCCTGAGGCGTCACAACAATTACGCCGCCATCACCGCCAAGCTCTTTCACTTCTGCCATGACAGCGTCAGCCGCTTGTTGCGAAGTGGCGCGCACTTCAACATCCGAAGCGGGAGCGCTTGCTAACGTCAGGTAGTTGGTCGCGCGCAGAATTCGCAGGCGCGAGCAGATTTCCTGCGCGACACCGACACGGATGAAATACTCGCCCCACCCTGTCGCGGACACGGCGCAAGCGCGGTTATCTGCATAGGTTCCTGCCCCTATGACGGGCGAGTCCCCAATCCGACCCCAGCGTTTGCCTGTCATTCCTCCGGTTGACGTCCCCGCTGCTAAATTTCCTTGGCTGTCGAGCGCTACCGCGCCAACGGTTCCAAACTTCAAATCCACATCATGCGACGAGAGTGCCCGCGCTTTCATCCGCTCCAGCGCTTCCTTACGCCGTTCGGTCGCGAACCATTCTGGTGGCGCTGTCTCCAAATCGTTCTCGCTGGCAAATTTCTCAGCGCCTTTGCCGGATAGAAATACGTGCGGACTGTCGGTGCGAACCGTGTCGGCAAGCAAGATCGGATTCTTGATCGTTGTCACGCCTGAAACCGCGCCAGCGCTGCGATCCCGGCCATCCATGATCGAAGCATCGAGTTCATTGGTGCCGTCCCAAGTAAAAACCGCGCCGCGCCCAGCATTGAACAGCGGATTGTCTTCCAATGGAGTGATCGCCGCTTTGACTGCATCGACCGCGCTGCCGCCATCGGCGAGCACTGCGGATCCTGCATCAAGAGCGCCTTGTAACGCCGCTTCATAGGCTGCGCGCCGCTCTGGGGTCATCGAATCTGGATCCAACGTTCCTGCCCCGCCATGGATCGCAAGCGACCAACTGGCCCCTTCTTCATCCACAGATGTGGACTGAGCGTTAAGGGCGGCGCTTGACACACCCCCAAAACAAAGCTCACCTGTGAATAAGACTAGCGTAAATATTGAAGGGATGTTACGTACCATCGCACTAATTCCTTGATGTTGAGCATCATTGAGTGTCGAATTTATAATTTTATGTAACTTACTTTGTTACATTTCGCGTAGCAACCCAAGCGGAACATACATGAAAATCCGCTCAAACACAGGGGGATCGTAATGCAAATAGGACAATATCAATTTGATTCAGCACTGGCGGTGCAGCTGGGGACTAAGGTAGCCCTAGCGATCGGCATACTGATTATCACGTGGCTGCTTGCAAATGCAGCCAAATGGGCATTTGCCAAACTGATCGACAAAATCGGCTTTCTCAACCGCGGCACCAGCAGCGGCGAAAGCGTCGGCGCGTCGCTCGGCAAGATTGTTTCGCTGCTGATCTGGCTGTTTGGCCTACTTGGTATTCTCCAAGTCCTTGAGCTGGGCGGCGTGGCTGGTCCTATTAACGAACTGCTCGTCAACATCATGGACTTTGTGCCTAACCTTATTGGCGCAGGCCTCTTGCTGTTCATCGGCTTGATGATCGCAGGCATTGTCCGCGACATCGCGGTAACCGCAATGCAAACGGTCGACGTTGACAAATGGCTCAACAAAGCGGGCGCTGACGAAGTCACTGGCAACACGGCGATTTCGACCACTTTAGGGACGATCATCTACGCTTTGATCGCGATCCCGGTCGCGATCGGTGCGCTGGGCGTGCTCAACATTGCGTCGATCTCTGGCCCAGCAACAGAAATGCTGCGGATGATCATGTCGGCAATCCCGAACATCATCGCGGGCGGTATCCTGCTTGGAATCGGTTATATGATCAGCCGCTTTGTCGTTGATCTGCTGACTGAGCTACTTTCTGGTCTCGGCATTGACGGTCCGATTTCGGCAACCGGCTTGCTGCCTGATGGCACCAAGGCATCCTCGGTTCTAGCACGTGTCGTGCAGGTCGGCATCATCTTGTTCTTCGCTATCGCAGCGACACGGATGCTCGGCTTCCCAGAATTGACCACCATCCTTGATAAAGTGCTTTCGCTCGGCGGCAGCGTGTTGTTCGGCTTCATCGTAATCGGCTTCGGCTTTATGATTGCGAACCTGCTGGGCAAGTTGCTTGGCGGTGCGGACGGTAAAGCCGCAACCGGCCAAGTCGCGAAATACGGCACGATGCTGTTGTTCACCTTCATGGGTCTTAAGCAGATGAATGTCGGCGATGAGATCGTGCTGGTAGCCTTCGGATCGATCGTAATCGGTCTGGCAATTGCTGCAGCCTTGGCCTTCGGCCTTGGTGGTAAGGAATGGGCATCGAAAAAGCTGCAGGACTTCGACAAGAAGTAACAGCTTGAGCGTTATGGGATGAGCGCTTGCGCCTGTCCCTTCAAAAGCGCAATTGAAGAGGGCGCGGTGGCAATGCTACCGCGCCCTCTTAGTATTTGGAGAGACGACGATGAGCGAATTTGGATTTGAATCGACGACCGATGACGTGCTGGCGGGCAAAGACTTGGATCGCAAAACCGTGTTCATCACCGGAGGCAATTCGGGGCTTGGTCAGGAAACTGGGCGCGCGATGGCCTCAAAGGGCGCGCATGTTGTGCTTGCTGGCCGCGACCAAAATAAACTCGACGAGGCCGTTCAAGCGATCAAAGCCGATCAATCCAACGCCAATGTTGAAACGATCATCGGCGATCTTGGTTCGCTCGACAGCGTTCGCGCTTGCGCTGCTGAAGCCAATCGACGGTTCGACAAGATCGACCTACTCATCAACAATGCCGGTATCATGGCGACGCCATTCGGAAAAACCTCAGACGGGTTTGAGAGCCAGTTCGGCACCAACCACCTCGGCCACTTCGTGCTGACCAAGAACCTTATGCCCCTAGTCCAGAAAGGTGCCAATAAACGCATCGTAAATCTATCCAGCCGCGGGCATCACACAGCACCGGTGGACTTTAAGGACATCCATTTTGAAAGCCGCGAATACCACCCCTTCATCAGCTACGGCCAGTCAAAGACCGCCAACGTTCTGTTCAGTGTCGGTTTGGAGCAACGCTTTGGCGACCAAGGCATTCATGCCTATGCCGTTCACCCCGGTGGCATTTCGACCAATCTGGGCCGCTACATGACCGATGAAGCGCGCGATTTTCTGATGAAGAGTATTGTTGCGCGCGATCCCGACTTTCAATTCAAGAGTATCCCTCAAGGCGCTGCCACTTCCTGTTGGGCGGCCACTGCGCAGGACGTCGAAGGCCGGGGCGGGGTCTATTGCGAAGACTGTCATGTCGCACAGACTGACGACGAAGCCGCCACACATGGCGTACGCTCCTACGCACTCGACTCTGAAAGCGCGGACCGGCTTTGGAGCATAAGTGAGACGATGACTGGAGAAGTATTCTCCGCTTAGGCAGAGCTATTCGGAGAGGAAATCGCGCAGCAAGGCAATTGTGTCCTTGGACTCGCGCGTTGGGACAATGACCATGAATACGTGCGGAGCCGCTTCGTATTCATAGAGCTTCGCGTCCACCCCAGCATCGCGCAACCTGCCCACGAATGTGCGCGAATCCACAATGAAGAGATCGTGCCTGCCCGTCCAAATGCGTGTGGACGGAAGTTGCGCCAAATCCTGAGCGGATGCGTAGAGTGGGCTGCATAGTGCGCCGGCCGGATCGCGATCCCCGGCAAAGGACTCTCCAAAGGCGCGCAATGCCGAAATCTTGAGTATGAAATCGTGCGGTTCGACTGTTTGCATCGCCTCATCTTGCATCGTCACGTCCAGCCAAGGAGCGAACAGAGCAAGCTTGCCCGGTTGTGGTCCACCCGCTTTCGCAAGCCGCAGCGCAAGGGTCAGCGCCATATGGCCCCCCGCGCTATCACCGTTCAGAATGATCTTCGAAGGATCATGTTCGCCAGCGATCTTAGCAAAAGCCGCGTCTGCGCAATCGTCCTGCGCTTTGTACGATGCTTCGGGAACCAAATGATAAAGCGGTAAGGAAATGCTGATCCCACATGCGTCTACCATCGCAGCCGCTAACCCCCAATGCACATCAAACATAGGCAGGACAAAGCCGCCACCATGAAAGTAGAGCATGTGCCATTCACCGGGCCCGGTCTTGGGATGAAGCGTGATGACCTTTTGCCCTGCCGCTTGCCAATGTTCGACGTTGAATCGTTTCTCAAACTTCTCTGGCATAGGAGCATCTTCCGGGAGCTTTCGCCCTTCGAGAAAAGTCTTCACCCCGCTCTGAGTTTGAGGAAAAACCGGTTTGCGCCTGCCAAGCAACCATTTGATGCCGCGCAAAAGTACACTCGGCTTTGCGCTGCGCAGTTCGATTGAATTGTCGGTCAGCATGGTTCTCTCCCTCGAAGCACAAACCTGAACAAACAGCGCATTTAGTCAAGCCTCGAAACTGATGACCATACCTTCACTAAGCCAGCTACCCAACATCGCTCCAGCTTGCATAGCTGCCTGTTGAATGGCTTCCGGGCCGGCACCTTCGCCCGCCAATGCTGCGATCAATTCTCCATAGCTTGCGCCTTGCTGCATCAAGGCCAAGGCTTCGACCTGTGCCAACTCTGTAAGCATGAAAGTAGGACGTTCACCCTCGCGCCACACCAAACAAGCGCGCGGCGATGGCAAGGTGGGATCGGGAACCGATTTGCCTTCTTCTTCGAACGCACTCCAAAGACCTGTTAGATCGTGGCTCACTTCACGCCCAGCCATACGCGGTTGAAACGTTAGCGAAAGACGCATCCACGCTTCATCATCAAAGCTGGCGCTGGCTCCTCCAAATGCAGCGGCACTAAGCGGCTCTTGATCCGGTGCGGTTGAAACCTCCAACATTGTCCATTCGAGCCAAGCCAGCTCCGCAACTTCCGGGTTTTCGCCGAACAGTTCGGCGCACGTCCGATCGAAACCCGCTCCAGCTTCATCAATAGTCCAGCCGGATGGCGGTTGCGTTATCGCATGGTGCACAGCGGCCTGTTTGAAAGTGTCTTCGCCAACATATCGGGCAGTGCGTTCAAAGGTGCCATCAAGAGAACCGATCAGAGCGGAGCGATAATTGCCGCGATAGACACTCATCCCCGCAGCTTGCGAATTGCCCCAGCCTTTTGGCAGCGGTGCGTCGTCGTCGAGCACTGCTTGCATAAAGGCAGCTTGCCTTTCAGCGAGACCTTCACTCATGCTGGCTCCATTGCGGTCATTTCGTTTGCGATTCCGCGCGCGCGATCCAGCTCTGACAGCAAATCAGACAAAGGCGGAATATGCTCATCGCGCTCAATCATGGTCGCAACCGGCCCTGGCAGCATGGTTAAAGCCTTGCCGTAAAGCGCCCAAACGCCATCGCTGACGTCGCGGTCATGCGTGTCAATAATGATGTCGCGATCTGGCGTTGCTGGGTCGTGGCCTGCCAAATGGATTTGGCGAACACGATCCAATGGCAAGCCTGCCAGATACTCTTCCGCCGAAAAGCCATGATTGGCCGCGCTGACATAGATATTGTTCACGTCGAGCAGCAGGTAGCAGCCGGTGCGCCGCGTCATTTCCGTAAGAAATTCCCATTCGCTCATCTCATCTTCGGGAAATGTGAGATAACTCGACGGATTCTCAAACAGCATTGCCCGGCCAAGCACGCTTTGCGCGTGGTCTATATTGTCGCAGACGGCTTTGAGCGCGTCTTGCGTCAACGGCATTGGCAAAAGATCATGGCTGTTATGCGCGCTGGTCCGCGTCCAGCACAGATGGTCAGACACCCAAAGCGGGTCGATCCTTTGTTCAAATCGATTCAGCTTGGTCAGATACTCTTCATCCAAACCACCAGCCGAACCTATCGACATTGAAACCCCGTGAATGATCACAGAATGCTTCGCGCGCACTTGTGCCAGAATGCGCAAGGACCGACCACAGACGTC
>CAZOLE010000108.1:0-6620 GCA_964580445.1 uncultured Porphyrobacter sp. | reverse complement strand
ATAGCAAAGCAGTCGGAACCGGGTTTCGACGCGGCGTGTTCATGAAAGATATTGGCGTCGTGAACGCCCCTTCGGGCGCGCCAACGCTTGCACTTTTAGGTGGCGCAGCTAAGCGGCTTGAAGAAATTACGCCTAAAGGCCATGAAGCGGTCATTCATCTTACCCTCACCGACGATCACCCATGGGCTCAAGCATTCGTAATTATTGAAGCGCGCCCTATTTGAGGGATCATTTGGTGCAACGTGACAACATTGAAACGGAAATTTGTGAGCGATAACGACACCATTCAGTCGGGCGACGCGACTGAAGAAAAACAAAAGGTCAATTGGATCGCGGAGTTTCGCGGATTGGGCTTGATGCTGCTTGCGGTTCTGATGTTCCACAGCCTTGTAGCGAAACCGTTCTACATTCCATCAACCTCTATGATGCCTACCCTGCATGTCGGCGACCGCTTGGTGGTGAGCAAGTACCCCTATGGCTGGTCATGGGCATCAGCGAGCTTTCATCTCTTGCCACGTGGCGAGTGGCGGGTTTGGGCTGATACGCCGGAATATGGCGACATTGTCATCCCGGTCCACCCGAAAGAGGACGAAGACTATATCAAACGTGTGGTCGCTTTGCCCGGCGACACAATTGAAGTGCGCGATGGTGAGATCATCCTCAACGGCGATGCGATTAAGCGCGAGCAAGTCCCTGATATACGTATTCCCTATGAGCCTGAGCTCCTTTGCAAAGGTCAGGAATGCCTAAGGTCTTTTGACCGGTTCAAGGTGCGCGAGGCGAGCGGCGAGCAATTTTACGAAGTGCCAGCATTCCGTGAGACTATGCCGAACGGTGCAACTTATCTGATTATCGATCACTATGATCAGGAGTTGGACAATTACGGCCCTTACAGCGTCCCTGAAGACCAAGTTTTTGTGATGGGCGACAATCGCGATGAAAGCGCGGACAGCCGCGCGACGATTGGTGCAAGCGGTTTAGGCGGCGCAATTCCGCTGGAAAATATTGGAGGGCGAGCTGAATTCATCACATTCTCGCTCAATGGTTCAACCACATGGAACCCAGTAAGCTGGTATACCAGCTTGCGCGGTGGCCGGGCGTGGTCCACTTTGCGCCCCGCGTTGACAGAACAATCAACCGCATCGAGCGACGATTGATCCCTGCACTAACCAACACAACTTAGAATACGAGCCGCTCGCTGATGGCCAAGAAATTTCTCTATTTCATAGCATTTTGCATCGTCATCTTCCTCATTGGGCGGATCGGCTATGAGATGTTCAAAGAGGAGCTAGCAGCGATCGCGCTAGTCCCATCGGCTGAGTTTACTCCGCAAGACCCACTTGAAGCCAACGCCTATGAGGATCCCGGCCTGTGGTATGCGCGCCCCGGCATGGGCACCAAAAGCCCGGCCCGATGGCAGCCCAGCGCTGCTGAGACCGGCGGACAGGACGAAGAAGGCGATGCAGTCGACGCCGAAGTGGGCACGCTTGATGAAGGTGACTTGCCGGACTTCGCGGTCTTTTTCGTCCACCCGACCAGCTATTTGAACCGCGAGCGCTGGAACGCTCCAGCCAATGATCCGGACGCCGAATATTACGCCAAACTGTTCGTGCGCGGCATGGCCAGCCCTTTCAATCAAGCGAGCGAGATCTGGGCACCCAAATACCGCCAAGCGACGATGGGCGCATTCTTGACCGATGCACCCGAAGGTCAGCAAGCGATTGACGCAGCCTATGCCGATGTCCGTGAAGCTTTCGCCTTTTTCATCGACAGCTTGGATGAGGACACGCCGATTGTCCTAGCGGGGCACAGCCAAGGTTCGCTGCATTTACTGCGTCTGCTGCAAGAGGAAATCAAAGACTCCGAGATCGCGGAACGGATTGTCGCTGCCTATCCGATTGGTTGGCCGATCTCAGTCGAGCATGATTTGCCAGAGCTGGGCCTACCCGCTTGCGAGAGCGCGAATCAATCCGGTTGCCTTGTCTCATGGTCGAGCTTTGCGGAGCCTGCGGACCCATCCTTTGTCATCGACACCTATTCGGAAAGCTTGGGCTTGAATGGGAACAAGCGCGGCGAAAGCGGCATTTTGTGCACTAACCCACTTATCGGAGAGATGGGCGGCGCGGCTCCGGCAAGCGCCAATCTGGGCACATTAGTGCCAGATGACACAATTACGACTGGCGAACTGGTCCCGGCCTCGGTCCCCGCGCGCTGTGATGAGCGCGGGCTGCTATTGATTGGCGACCCGCCAGAGCTTGGCTCTTACGTGCTTCCGGGCAACAACTACCACGTCTATGACATCCCGCTGTTCTGGGCGAACACCAAGGTTGATGTTGCACGGCGCATGCGTGCATTCGCCGCGGAGCAAGGGGACGGCTCCTGATTACCGAGGAAGCTAGCGATTTTTCCGAAGCGCTGCCCGATGGCGGCGCGCTGTTGGGGCTTGACCTAGGCACAAAGACCATCGGCACGGCGACCTGCGATGCCGGATGGCGCTTTGCGACGAATGGCAAGACTTTGGACCGTGGCAAGTGGACGCGCGACCGCGCGTTGATCGCGGAGCTGGTCAAACAACGCAGCATTGTAGGCGTCGTGCTTGGCCTGCCGCGCAATATGGATGGCAGCGAAGGTCCACGCGCTCAGGCGAGCCGAGCCTTTGCCCGCAATCTTGGCGAAGCGTTCGGATTGCCAATTCTCCTATGGGACGAGCGCTGGTCAACGCAGAGCGCTGAAAACGCTATGATCGGACAGGATATGAGCCGCGCCAAACGCGCCGAGGCGATAGACAGCCACGCGGCGGCGGTTATTTTGCAGGGCGCAATTGATCGGCTCGCAGGCGGCGTGATTTAGGGGGCTAGCGCCGCTCTGCGCGTCTCAGCCACCGCTGCAAGCATCCGGCTCCCGCTTGTTGCAGCCATGCGCCATAGTTGATCTTCATCAGCCTCTGACGCCAACTGCGACGCGCGCGCTTCAAAGCTTGCAAGCCGCAATCGGTCGCTAGGATGCGAACGCCCTACCCATTCGGCAAAGTTCATTGCTTCGCACGCCCCGCTGGCAACTGCGACCCGCAAAAATGCTTCGGTTGAATTGGGGCTGAGCACCCTGCTCACCCGGCGCTCTTCAAGATCAAAGCCATATTGGTCATGCCAGCCGATGGATGGATCAACATGCATGACATTGAGCGACACCGACAGCGCTTCGGCGGGCAATTGCGAATGCACATCGCGATGGGCGCGGTAGAGCATTAGCTTACCTTCATGCAGGGCGCTGCGTTCTATAAATCGCAGATCAACCGGTTCGCCAGCATAGCCCGCGACCTCGTCATATTCGTATTCGAAGTAATCGCTTTGATAGCCCGGCCCGCAATACCCCACGGTTAGAAAGCCGAAATTGTGATCATGCGGCTTGCCATAGACAAAGTTCATCGCCCCGCTGGTTTGGAAACACAAATCAGTTTCCGCTGGCCAGATGTTAGCCCGCAGGAACATCCCACCGGTTGGCCCGGCATAGTGTGGTGACAGTACAATCGCTTGCGGGCCATAACCGCTATCAATAGCGGCCAGTGGTCCGCCTTCACGGCCTGCGAGTTGGTCGACCAGTAACTCTGCCAAGAAGTCGCGATTGTTGGATAGTCGCCTCAGCCAGACCGCCACCTGCTGGGTCCGCTCTTCGCAAAGGGGATCAAAATCGACAGCTTTCAACGCATCGATGGCTTCATCCAGCGAGCATTGAGCAGAATCCTCAATATCAAGCACCTTTGGCATCACGCTGCCTCCTTAAGAAATTGGGCGAGTTGCGGATGATTGGTCACCAGTTGCGATGCCAAATTCGCGGCAGGTTTACACAGCGGATCTTGGATCTTTGTTCGAAGTTCGCCAAGCAGCCGCATGCCCGTTCCGGTATCCAACGCCAGCAATTGTCGAACGGCTTCCCATCGCAAATCTCGGTCGAGCGATGCATCGAGTGCGACGTGGCCCATTTCATCCGCCGCGCTGTTCCGTCGCAGCGCCCCAAGCACCCCCAGCGCCATGAATTTGCGGCTCACCCATTCATCGCCGCACGCGCTACGCGAGTGCCTGCCATCACGCACATTGAATTCGCGGGCAGCCTGAGGGCAATTCGGCGAACGCGAGGCTTGGAGTATCAATAGGCTATGCTCGACATGCAGGATCGAGCGCCCCGAGGTGGGAGTGCTTTGGATAGTGTCTCCCGCTTGCCATGCGGCGCCTGAATTTGTGAGGTTGGCCGTGTCGGACGCTTCGGAAAGTCGATGAAGGGTGCCCGTCGCGCTGCCGTCAACGATGAGCTCGCTAGTTTCGCGGCCACTGAAGAGAATTATATCCTGACCGCTCAGCGTTTCGCCGCGCGGAACCGCGCACAAACACAGCGTCGCTGTGTCCTGACAGAGCAATTGAATGGTTGCAATCGAGCCCTGCACACGGTTGCGAAATGGCATTTCAGCTAAGGGCTCATCCTTAAGCGCGCTCGCAAAACTCTTTTGCCAAGTGTCGATAAAGGTACGCGCGGCCGAAACGTCATGCATCGCTTGAAACAACGCATGACAATCTTTCAGGTCTGCACCGCCCGAATACCTCTGAAGCGCATCAGACAGTGCTGTCGCGATGGCGCTGTTCTGCCACTGCATCACCGCCGCTTGCATACGGCTTCGCGAGCGATGCTGCGCGGCCCGATCACCGCGCAGCTTAGCTATTGAAAGATGGACTATCACCCTTTGTTGCTCCGATCCTATGCGATCAACGAAGCGACCGGAGGCACATTGTCATGGACAAAGATCAAGATTTCCACGATCGAATCAGCGCTCGCGGTTGCCTGAGTCAGAGATCCGTAAAGCGCCTGCGCACCGTCAAGGCCAGGCAGTTGAGACAGTTCAATATTGGTCATGTTGTTTCCCCATTTGGTTTGGCACCATCCACATTTGCATGGCGCGGATAGGAGAATGACGCGGCCTGTCGGTCAGTTGAAATTAAAAGATTGTAATGGATTCTCGCACCGCCCAAAGGATTGAAGATGGCTGCAAACGACACGAAATTTGATGCTGAAGAGGCGGGTAAATTCTTCTTCAAAGGCGGACACACGGGGTGGCTGGGGCTGCGCTATCTTGCCCATGGAGAGAATTGGGTTGAGCTGGAGTTACCCTGGCGTGAGGATCTGCTCGGAGAGTCAGACCGCCCGGTGCTGGCATCCGGTCCGATTGTAAGCTTGATGGACATGGCTAGTGGAATGGCAATCTGGCAAACGATGGGCACATTCAAACCGGTTGCGACACTCGATCTTAGAGTCGATTACCAAAGGCCCGCACGCGAATGCAGCGCCGTTTGGGGCCGTGTCGAGTGCTATCGCATGACCCGCTCCGCAGCCTTTGTGCGCGGCGTTGCGCATGATGGCGACGCGGACGATCCGGTCGCCCATATTGCAGGAGTGTTCATGACCATCGCATTTGATCCTCGCGAGGCGTCCGCCTCCGTGCGGGCCAACGCAAAGTCAGAAGGCGCTCGTGATGAGTGATGCAGGCACCATTGCACTTCCGGCCTATGCTCGCTCGCTTGGGATTGCGATTGACGATGCGAGCGGCGATGCGCCGATTCTCACTGTTCCGTTCAACACCAATATCGAAGGGCGCCCGCAGCATTTGCATGGCGGCGCAACTGCGGGACTATTGGAAAATGCAGGCTATGCTGTTTTGCGGATGCGCTTGCTGGCGGAGGACCGTAAAGCGGTGCTCAAGCCGATCAATATCACGGTGCAATATCTCTCCGCCGGCAAAAGCAAACAGACATACGCCCAAGGGCGGATCACGCGACTGGGACGTCGCAACGCCAACATCACGGTGGAAGCATGGCAGGATGATCGAACGCGGCCAATCGCCAGTGCGGTGATGAATATCCTGATGGCCTAACTGCGCGGCACCGTTAGCGCGGCGGCTCATCGCTGCCATCGCTGGCGCTAACGCCAACCCCATCTTCATCGACTCGAAGTTCAACCGGCTCCCCGCCAATCTCGGTTTCTAAGGTCACGCCTCCGTCTTCAAAACGGATCTGCGAGCCATCTTCGTCGATCTCCACTTCCGCGCCCTCTTCGACATCAAGCGGTTTGACCGGTCCGGCAGGATCAGGCGTAGCTTTGGGTTTTGCGGGCGGTTTGATTTCGAGCGCGCCGCGCATGAATTGTTTCCAGATACTTGCAGGCGCGCCACCGCCCGAAATCTTATTGAGCGGGGTGTTGTCATCATTGCCGATCCACACGCCGACCACTAGATCCTCAGCGTACCCAACGAATACCGCATCGCGGTAATTCTGGGTCGTACCGGTCTTGCCAAAATTAGCGATGGGGAGCGTCGCAGCACGTCCCGTCCCACTGTTTATCGCAGTGCGAAGCATGGTCTGCAAATCGTCATGCACGCGCCATGACATGCTCTCGTTCGTGCCGGTAAGCCATGCCCAAAAGCTGCCCAACCACGATTGTTCCGCTTGCGGCAAGGCGCGCGGAACGACCGGGTATTCATTCGCTGCTACCCCCGCATCGGCAGCGGTCAGCTCCAGCAACGTCATGCTTGACGTGCCAAGCGCCAAGCTGGGATCACCTTGGGTAAGCGGCGACTT
>CAZOLE010000107.1:0-6745 GCA_964580445.1 uncultured Porphyrobacter sp. | reverse complement strand
GACCAGCGATCACGCCCGAGCAGAAGCCTAGAGCCGAACCTTTGTGGCCAGCCATACGCTCGATAACCATCCAGGTGAGAGCGCCAGCAGCGGTCGCAACGAAAGTATTGATCATCGCAAGACCAGCAAAGCCGTCCGCTTCGAGCGCTGAACCAGCGTTAAAGCCGAACCAACCAACCCAGAGCAGGCCTGTGCCAACCATGGTCATGGTCAGGCTGTGTGGTGGCATTGGCTCTTGCGGGTAGCCGCGGCGTTTACCCAGCAGGTAAGCAAGGACAAGACCGGAAACACCAGCGTTGATGTGAACCACGGTGCCGCCTGCAAAATCAAGCGCGCCAGCAGCGAACAACAACCCGTCGCCTGCCCAAACCATGTGAGCAATCGGGAAATAGACCAGCGTCAACCAGATCGGAACGAACAGCATGGTCGCGTTGAACTTCATACGCTCCGCTGTCGAACCCAGAATGAGCGCTGCGGTGATCGCCGCAAATGTCATTTGGAAGCTGACAAACACATATTCACTGATCACTTCATCGGTGAATGTCGCTGCGGTTGTTTCTGCGCTCATACCGGATAGGAAATAGCTCCCTCCGCTGATGAATTGGCCCAGAAAACCTTCGATTGGCGTGGAACCAAAAGCGAGAGAAAAGCCCCACATTACCCATACGAGCATTGCGAGAGCCGCGGTCGCGCCAATCTGAGTCATAGTCGAGAGCATGTTCTTGGAGCGGGTGAGGCCGCCATAGAAAAGCGCCAGACCAGGCAAGATCATAAGCAGGACCAAAACGGTCGCTGTCATCATCCAAGCATTGTTGCCAGGATTGGGAACCGGTGCGGCAGCGGCTGCCGCGAGTTCAGGCTCTGCCAAAATGGCGCTGCCGCCCACAAGGGCAGCAAGTTTTAGGAAAGTGTTTTTCATCGTCCTTGCCCCTTGGTCAAAGTGCGGTTTCACCGGATTCGCCGGTGCGGATCCGAGTGGCTGAAGCGAGGTCGAGAACGAAAATCTTTCCGTCGCCGATCGCATCGGTATTTGCGGTCTCTTGGATCGTCTCGACCACTTGCGCGACGATCTCGTCACTAGCTGCAATTTCGAGCTTCACTTTAGGCAGCATATTGGTCGAATATTCTGCGCCGCGATAAATTTCGGTCTGGCCCTTTTGGCGGCCAAAGCCTTTGACTTCGGAAACAGTCATCCCGGCGACCCCGATTGCGCCCAGCGCTTCGCGGACCTCATCGAGTTTGAATGGTTTTATGATGGCGATGATGAACTTCATCCGTGCCCCCTTTTTTGCGCCGGGCGGTTTCCCGGCGTGACTCAGAGCAGCAAAAGCCGTGCCAACCTTAGGTAGGACGCCTTATCGGGCGATTCATCAGAAGTTTGACCACGCAGCGTCAAAGCGCGTGCCTAAAATTTAATCTTTTGTTTATTAATTGGGCAACAATGTGCGCAAACACGCAATCAGCTCCGAATTTTTGAATCAAAATTGCGATGGTGCCTATTCGCCTGAAATATATCTATCGGTCGCGCGGGTGGGCAGGCCATCAATGCTCTGGACCCGCTTCGCCATCTTTGCTTCCCATTCGGCTGGATCGCTTTGGCGATGCGCTTTCTTCAATGTCTCGCGCTCACCCTTAAGGCTCATAAACGGCACGCCCCATCCACAACTGGTTTGAATTGACTCCACTTCGATATCGAAAATCTGCCGCGTTCCAGGGATAAGGGCAAAATGCGCAGCGAGCTCGTCCCAGCTATCATCCTGCGGCAGCACCGGCGTGGCCTTGCCATAGATACGCAAGATCAGCGCGGGGCGATCAAAATTGCAAAACATAATGGTGATGCGGCCCGTATCCGCCTGCGGTGCGGTCACATGGGCGTGGGTCTCATTGCCCGAACCACCCAGGTCCAGATAAGCGACACGCGTCGGTGAGAGAACGCGAAACGCATCATAGCCCTTGGGGCTGAGATTGATCCGCCCGTCACTCGCAGCGGTGGCAACGAAGAAGACCGGCTGTTTTTCAATCATGCCCACATGCTTGTCGCTCAAGGCGTCGAAGAAATCAGCCATCAGTCCATATCCTTGCCTATGGTCGCGCGCACCGGAATACCAACCGGGTCGAATTCATCGAGACAATAGACATTGATCCCGACAAAGTCAGGCGTCACTCGCTTTCGATGGAACGGGTAGATCCCGCAAGTTCCGCAAAAGAAGTGCCGCGCTGTCATGGTGTGGAACTGATACTCCCGCAGTGCCTCAGCCCCCGCGATCAGTTCAAAGTCACTTTCGTGCACCTTCACCATTAGAGCATTCTTGCGGACGCAGATCGAACAATCGCAGGTAGTGAGCTCGGGAAAGTCGGTTGTGATGGCGAATTGCACTGCGCCGCAATGGCAACTGCCCCAATAGCGCTCTATTGGTCTCGCGCCCGTCATAAAAAGTCTTCGAGCACGGCAATGAATTTGTCGAACTGGTCGTGGTGGAGCCAGTGCCCAGCCTTCTCAAACTCAATCACTTCGGCGGAGTTGAAATGTTGCAGCCTCCCATCCTTTTGCGGGTTTGAAGCCCAACTGTCCGCGCCATAAAGCAATAAAGTCGGTGTGGTGATCGCTGCCCAAACCTCTTGCACAAATTCATCGGCAATGTCCTCCACACCCCATACGTTGAGGTGCGAATCAAACTTCCAAGTGTACGTGCCATCTTCGTTGCGGTTGACGCCGTGGATGGTGAGATGCCGCGCTTGCTCTTCGGTGAGATACGAGTTCTCTTCGATCATCCGCGCAAAGGCCATTTCGATGCTGTCATATTTGCGCGGGGTCCGGCCAGCCGCCTTGCGCTTCTTCGCGATCCATTCGGCATAGCGCTGAGGATAGGGGATTTCGCGCTGCTTCTTGCGCAAGTCAGGCGCAAGCCCCAACCCCTCAATCGCAACAAGCTTTGTCACCATCTCGGGAAACACGCCCGTGTAGCGCAGCGCGACATTGCCGCCCATTGAATGCGAGACGATGCGCACCGGACCTTCATCAAGCTGATGGATCAATTGGGCGAGGTCATAGACCATATCATTGGTGCGGTAATTGCCGTCAGAGACCCAATCGCTGTCGCCATGCCCCCGGTGATCCATAGCAATGACATGATAGTCATCGCGCAAAGCCTCCGCAGTCCAATCCCAGCTGCGCGCGTGATCGCGCCCTCCATGCACAAGGACGAGCGGCGGCGCACCATGATTGCCCCAATCGAGGTAATTCAGCTTTAAGCGCTGCGAGATGAAGGTTTGCGAAGTGGGGCCTGAAGAAGTCATGGACAAGCAGTGGCGCGAACTGCGCCGCGCTGCAAGTCTAGCGCTCTTTCGTTGCCGAAAAGGTTAGATCGGGATTCTTCTCAACCTGATAGTTCACGTCCCACGGACTTTTGGCCATAAATACCAGATCGCCATCGCGGTCGCGCGCAAGGTTGGGACGGTTGAAACTTTCAAACTCGTCCAATGCTTTTGCATCACCTTTAAGCCAGCGCGCGGTCGCAAAGGGAGCGGCTTCGAGCGCGGCTTCGACTTTGTACTCCGCCGCCAATCGCGAGATCAGAACATCCAACTGAAGCTGTCCCACAACGCCAACAATATGCTGCGCGCCGATCTCAGGATAGAAGACCTGCACCACCCCCTCTTCCGATAGGTCATCGAGAGCTTTGCGAAGCTGCTTGGTCTTGGTTGGGTCTCTCAACTGCACCCGGCGCAAAATCTCTGGCGCGAAGTTGGGCAACCCAGTGAAGCGCACCACGTCCTTCTCTGAAAGAGTATCGCCTACTCTCAGCGTGCCGTGGTTCGGGATCCCGATAATATCGCCAGCTTCGGCGGTGTCAGCAATCTCGCGGTCCTGCGCAAAAAATAGGATCGGAGAGTGGATCGCAATGGGTTTGCCAAGCCCGGATGGCGTTAGCTTCATACCGCGTTTGAAGGTGCCCGAAACCTGCCGCATGAACGCGATGCGGTCACGGTGATTGGGGTCCATATTGGCTTGCACTTTGAAGATGAAGCCGGTGACTTCGCCATGGTCCGGAGCGATCTGCTCGTCCCCTGCGGATTGCGCGCGCGGCGGCGGGGCATGTGCAGCAATCGCGTCGATTAGCTCCGTCACGCCAAAATTCTTAAGTGCCGATCCGAAATAGACCGGCGTCAAATCGCCATTGCGATAGGCGTCCAAGTCGAACTCGGGATAGCCAGCCTGCGCCAACTCAGCCTCATCGGAAAACTCTTCTGGGATCTTAGGGTCAGCATCGCGGGTGCCCAGAAATTCTTTCGATGCGCCTTCAGGCCGCGCGACCGTGCCATCGGCAAAGTTCAAAACGCCTTCAAACTGACCGCCCATCCCAATCGGCCAGCTTTGCGGGCTGATATCAAGCGCGAGCATCTCAGCAACTTCATCGAGCGTCTCAAACGGGTCGCGCCCTTCGCGGTCGACCTTGTTGACGAAGGTGATGATCGGCACATTTCGAAGCCGGCAAACCTCGAACAATTTTCTGGTCTGCGGCTCGATCCCTTTGGCCGCGTCAATCACCATTACGGCACTGTCTACGGCGGTTAGGGTCCGATAGGTATCCTCTGAGAAATCCTCGTGCCCCGGCGTATCGAGCAGGTTGAAGGTGATTTTTTCGCCTTCATACTCTTTCTCAAACGTCATCACGGAAGAGGTGACAGAGATACCGCGTTGCTGCTCAATCTTCATCCAGTCCGAACGGGCGCGCCGTTGGTCCCCGCGCGCTTTGACCTCGCCTGCAAGGTGGATTGCGCCGCCTTGCAAAAGCAGCTTTTCAGTCAGCGTGGTTTTACCAGCATCGGGGTGCGAGATGATCGCGAAGGTGCGCCTGTTGCTTTTGGGATTGGACATGGTGCTTTGGCTCGCGCGCTTAACCGCGCAGCTCCGCGCCAACCTTCGCCGCAGCCGCTACCACCGCATCGGCAATGGCTTTAAGGTCTTTGTCCTTAAAGCTCTTCTCTTGCGGTTGCAGCGTGACTTCAAAAGCGAGCGATTTCTTGCCTTCAGGAACTCCGTCGCCGGTGAATACATCGAAGACGCGCGCAAATTTGATGTGCTGTTTATCGGCGCCCATAATCGCGCGGACCAGATCGGCAGACGGAACGTCCTGCGACACCAAAAAGGCAAAGTCTCGCGTCACCGTTTGAAGCGCGGGCGGAGCATAGCTTGGCCGGGCAAAGCTGACCGGGCCTTTGGCGGCTTTCTTGGATGGAATCGCATCCAAATGGATGCCCAGAGCTGCCACCGGCACATCAATCCCAAACTGTTTAAGCAAGCTCGGGTGGATCATACCAAAGCTCGCAAGTTGGTTCTTCGGTCCCAATCTCAAGGTCGCCGATTGACCGGGGTGATAAAGATCGCCCGCATCGCCCATCGTCTGCAATTTGTTGACCGGAGCGCCCGCCTCTTTCAGCAGCGCGCGAGCATAGCTCTTCGCGTCATAGGCGTCGAAAGGCACGGCCTTGCCGGTCGTCCAACGGCGCGGTTCTTTCTCTCCAGCAAGCACCGCGACGAGAGTTGGGTGTTCACCGCTGCTCAAATAGCGCCGCCCGATTTCAAACAGGCGCACGCTCGAAAGCCCGCGATCAAAGCTGCGCTGCACGGCTGACAACAGCCCCGGCAGCAGCGACGGACGCATCACCTTCATGTCTTCGCTGATCGGGTTGTCGAGCGTCCAATGGCCACCGCCAACCGCCTCGGCTTCCGCTTCGCTGATGAAGGACCAGGTGATAGCCTCATGCAAGCCGCTTGCCGCCGCCGCGCGGCGCAACTTGCGTTCCAACACTTGATCCGCAGTGGCTGTCGGGCGCGCAACCCCTTCGATACGCGGCAATGCGACGCTTTCTACCTTATCAAGACCATGAATGCGCACGACCTCTTCAACAAGGTCCGCGGGCCCTTCAATATCGTGGCGGCGCAATGGGCATGTGACTTGCCAGTCTGCGCTGACACCAAAGCCAAGGCTCTCCAGAATGCGGCGCTGCTCGTCTTCAGGGACTTCGACCCCGCCCAAACGCGCGGTCAGGCCCGTATCAAATGCGATAACCTTCGCCTCACTAAGGGGCGAACCGGCGTAAACCGTTTCTGATGGAGTGCCCCCAGCTAATTCCACGATCAAGCCGGTGAGCAAGTCCAACCCGCCTTCGAGGAATTCAGGATCAACGCCGCGTTCAAACCGCGTGCGCGCGTCAGATGCCAATCCCAGTTTCCGGCCAGTCACACCGATATTGGCCGGGTCGAAATAGGCGATTTCGAGCAGCACATCGGTGGTCTCATCCTGAACACCAGAATCCTCGCCACCCATGATCCCAGCAATGTCGTGCACCGCTCTATCGTCAGCGATCACCATCATGCTTTCATCAAGCGTGTAGGTCTTCTCGTTGAGCGCTGTGACTTGCTCGCCCGGCTTTGCGCGGCGCGCGACAACAGCCCCATCGAGCTTCGCCAGATCATAGACATGTGCAGGACGACCAAAGGCCAGCATCAGGTAATTGGTGAGATCGACCAGCAATGAGATTGGACGCTGATCGGCGCTCTTGAGCCGCTGCTGTAACCAATCAGGCGATGGCCCGTTTTTGACGCCTTTGATCACGCGACCATAGAATGCAGGGCAGCCCTGCTCATCTACTGTGCGGATTCCGACAGGGCAGCTACCCGATGCCTCGAAAGATGGCATTGCAATTGGTTTAAGCGTCCCAAGACCTGCCGCAGCCAAGT
>CAZOLE010000106.1:0-6803 GCA_964580445.1 uncultured Porphyrobacter sp. | reverse complement strand
GATATAGCTTGCCGCTGGTAGCACCAACGAAAGCGTGACATGGGCCACTTCCTCGGGCTCTCCATATCGCCTCAAAGCCGTCCGCCGCTTGGCAAAGATGATCTTGTGTTCATTAGGAACCTTGTCCGTCATCGCTGTTCGGATCGGACCGGGACAGACGCAATTGACCGTGATGCCATCAGGACCAAGATCAACGGCAAGCCCGCGCGTTAGGCCTGTCACGCCTGTTTTCGCTGCGACGTAAGGTGTGTCACCGGGCGTTGCTCCAAGTCCTTCGGTTGAAGCGATATTGACGATCCGAGCGGCATCGCTCCCCCGCAAGAAAGGGAGGCATGCTCGCACCATGAGTTGATGGCCGGTGAGCATGACACTAAGAGCCCGCGTCCAGATTTCATCATATTCCGGCGCATCGAGAGCGCAGAAACTGGAGACACCGGCATTGTTTACGAGAATGTCGATACTGCCAAAGTCCTCGGCAATCTGTGCGACAACCTGTTTGATTTGCTCTGCATCACTCACATCCAAAGCGTATGCGCGTGCCTTCTCGCCGCAGTTTCTGGCGACATTCTCGCATGCCTGCTGCTCAAGATCGATCAATGCAACATGTGCGCCTTCCTGAGCGAACAATTCAGCGGTTGCGCGCCCCATGCCACTCGCTGCGCCAGTGACGATTGCGACACGACCAGCGATGGAGCGTGAGAAAGCGGTCATAGACAGGAAATCCTCAGCTTAGCGGAATGGAGGCTCGTTAAAGGCGCGCAGTTTTCGGCTGTGGAGCCGGTCGCCTTCATCGCGTAGCCGGTTGCACGCCTCCAGTCCGATTTGAAGGTGGGCTGCGATGGCTTCCTCGTAAAACTGGTTCGCTTGCCCCGGAAGTTTGATCTCGCCGTGGAGCGGCTTGTCCGAGACGCATAGCAATGTCCCATAAGGCACACGGAAACGGTATCCTTGTGCGGCTATGGTTGCGCTCTCCATCTCCACGGCAATCGCGCGGCTTTGTGAAAAGCGCTTGGCGGAACTGGCATAAAGCAGTTCCCAATTGCGGTCATCGGTGGTGACGACAGTGCCGGTGCGCATGCGTTGCTTGATATTTGCGCCTTGGGCGCCAGAGACCTTTTCCGCAGCGCTCGCCAGTGCGAGTTGCACCTCAGCAATTGGTGGGATGGGGATTTCTGGTGGCAGCACGCTATCAAGGACATGGTCGTCGCGAAGATATGCGTGTGCGAGCACGAAGTCGCCAATCTTCTGGCTAGAGCGAACGCCGCCGCAGTGACCGATCATCATCCATGCGTGCGGGCGCAAAACTGCCAAGTGATCGCAAATTGTCTTGGCGTTGGAAGGACCCACGCCAATATTGACGAGTGTGATGCCTTTCCCGTCTTCGCGGATCAGGTGATAGGCGGGCATTTGGTGACGCCGCCAAGCGGTGTCGGATAACTGCTCTTGCGCGTTGTCGGCGCATTCGCGGATGTCGAGCCCGCCAGCTCCGGTCAGACCAATATATCCGCCTTCGCAAATCTGCTGAGCGCCCCAATTCACGAACTCATCGACATAGCGGTGATAGTTAGTGAAGAGGATAAAATCCTGAAAATCCTCGATCTTCGTGCCAGTATAGTGCGCAAGGCGGGCAAGCGAGTAATCCGTGCGCAGCCCGTCAAACAGCGACAATGGCATCAAGGCATCTTCATCATATTCGATTCCGTCTGCCAGCTCATCGCCGATCAGAGCAAGGTCCGTTGAGGGGAAGTGTTGGGCAATGTCTTGCGGTGCAATCCCAACCATTTCCGCACCTGCAGCGCCATCGAGGACATAGGGGTAAGGGATTTCTTGTCGAGAGCGACCAACGCTCACATCGACTTCAAATTCGGTCGTGATGATCGAGAGCTGCTCATTGAGATAGCTCGCGAACAGATCAGGCTTCGTGATGGTGGTGGTGTAGGTTCCGGTTTGCTCAAGCCGTCCAAATGCGCGGCACCGGTCGGATGGTTCGCCTTTGCCGGAATATCGTAATGTGATTTCGGGGTAGGCGTAGCTGCCATCTTTACGCTTGCGTGCCGGGGGGACGGTGCCGTCGCGGCCAAACGCCATCAAATCTTCGCGTAAAGTGCTGACCGCATCATCAAAATGCTGTTGTAATTGTTCAATAATTGCTGCGATTGGGGTCATACAGCCATCCTTATTGTTATTGTTATTGGTATCAAGGTTGTGTTGCAGCTTTGTGCAATGCCCTTGTTACAAAAAGGGCGCGGCAATCTTTCGACGCCGCGCCCGTTGGATGTGTATATGCGCTAAAACGCGCGAGAAATCAACTTTCAGCGTTTTCTTCACCGTCAGTTGCTTCTTCAGCCGCAGCTTCTTCCGCTGGAGTCTCATCAACTGGCGCCGCGCCATCTTCGAGCATTTCAGCAGGGATTTCGCCCGGCTCAAGACCTGCGTTGTCGATACGTGTATCGGCAGCAGCAGCCTCGATTTCTTTTTGCTCATCTTCAAACAACTGCGCGAGCACGTCGATGCCTTGCGATTGCAGCTCAGCTTCGTCGTCCGAACGGGCGACATTGGCTTTTACAATCACGCGCACCTCAGGGTGCAACGCGACAGTCACGTCGTGCATGCCAATTGTTTTGATCGGCGCGCCCATGATGACCTGTTTCTTGTCAACCTCATGGCCTTGTTCGGTCAGACCAGCGATCATGTCGCGGACATTGACCGATCCGTAAAGCTGGCCAGCGTTGGAGGCTGCGCGGATCAGAACGACCTCTGCACCTTCAACTTTTTCGCCAGTCTTTTCGGCAACAGCGCGCTTCTCAGCATTGTCTTTTTCAAGCTGTTCGCGGTTCGCTTCGAAAACGGCTTTGTTGGCATCGTTTGCGCGCAAAGCCTTCTTCTGTGGAAGCAGGAAGTTGCGAGCATAGCCGTCTTTGACGGATACAACATCGCCAATTGTGCCGAGCTTCTCGATGCGTTCGAGGAGAATGATATCCATGTCTCTTTCTCCCTTACTTCACGATATACGGCAGAAGGCCGATGTGACGCGCGCGTTTGATGGCCTTAGCCAACTCACGTTGTTTCTTGGCAGAGACAGCGGTGATGCGCGATGGCACGATCTTGCCACGCTCAGACATAAAGCCCTGCAGCAAGCGCACGTCTTTATAGTCAATTTTTGGGGCTTCCTTGCCAGAAAACGGGCAAGACTTGCGGCGGCGGAAAAACGGTTTCGACATCAGTCACGCTCCTCCCGAGTATCGCGACGCTTACGGTCGCGCTCGTTCTTACGCATCATTACGCTTGGACCTTCTTCGTGCTCTTCAACGCGAATAGTCATGTAGCGGATGACATCTTCGTTAATGCGTGTTTGGCGCTCCAACTCAGCAACAACCGAGCCAGGACCATCAATGTTGAGCATTACGAAATGTGCTTTGCGATTGCGTTCGATTTTGTATGCGAGTGATTTAAGGCCCCAAGTCTCAGTCTTGGTGACTTTACCTTCGTTCGCTTCGACGATTTCGGTCGCCGTGGCCGCCAACGCGTCTACCTGAGCCTGCGAGAGGTCTTGGCGCGCGAGGAAGATATGCTCATACTGAGCCATCTATGCTTCCTTCCATGTTCTGCCGATCGCTGGCTTGTCTGTCCGAATGACAGGGCCCCTCCGGCTTTCTTTAAGCTCCCCTGAAAAGCCTAAACTTCGCAAGGGAGCGGCGCACATAGCGGCATGAGCGTAAAAGACAAGTGGGAATGAGCAGGCTGGTGACTTGCCAAAGGTTGCATGGGCAGCGATTGAAGGGTTGGTTTTTACGGGGATTGAATATGCCTTCAGGTCTTGCCGCATTGTTGGATGATATCGCGATTATTGCCCGCACTGCTGCTTCGTCGGTGGACGATATCGCGGTGGCAGCGGGCAGGGCGGGATCAAAGACTGCTGGCGTTGTGATTGACGATGCGGCGGTCACGCCGAGCTATGTCACGGGGCTAAGTCCCGCGCGCGAATTGCCGATTATCTGGGCGATCACCAAAGGCAGCCTTTTCAACAAGCTGATTATTCTGCTGCCCGGCGCGATTTTACTATCTGAATTTCTCCCGTCGCTGATCATCTGGATCCTGATGCTGGGTGGCGCTTTCCTTTGCTATGAAGGCGCGGAGAAGGTGATGGAAAAGCTGGGCGGGGCAAAACACGGCAAAACCGTCGAAGATGTGATCGAGGACCCCGAAGCATTCGAAAAACAACGGATCGCAGGCGCGGTGCGCACTGATCTGATCCTATCAGCCGAGATTATGGCGATCACTTTGAATGAGTTGGATTTGCCTTCGTGGTGGGAGCGCGGTTTGGCGCTGGCGTTGGTCGGTGTTGTTGTGACGGTCGCGGTGTACGGGGCGGTCGCAATTATTGTGAAGATGGACGATGTGGGCTTGCACCTTACCAAACAGGAAAACAGCGGCGCGCAAAAGCTAGGGCACTTGCTCGTCAATTCGGTGCCGTATCTTTTGACGGCGCTGACCGTGATCGGGACTGTCGCAATGCTGTGGGTTGGCGGCGGGATCATAGTCCACGGCACGCATGAGGTCGGCTTTCATCTGCTCTATGATGTGGCCCATGGCGCGCAGTATTGGGTTGAAGGTGTCACCGGTGCGCTTTCCGGCATTGCAGGATGGTTCACCTATGCCGCAATCTCCGCGGTGATCGGTTTGGTGTTGGGCGCGATTATCGCAGTGCTGCTGCACAAAGTGATCGGCTATGAAGGTGACCATTAAGAATGGATGATAGGCCAATTCTCTACACTTGCGCGCAATCGCGAGGGTTGCGCGCGACATGGGCAGCGGAAGAGGCAGGCGTCGACATTGACCTAAGGCTACTGCCGTTTCCTCCGCGATATTTGTCGCCGGAATACCTAGATATCAATCCACTTGGCACAGTTCCGCTGCTGGTCGATGGTGAGGCGCAGATGACCGAAAGCTGCGCGATTGCCCATTACCTCGCGACACGCGGCGTTTCGAACGAATTGGTGGTTGCTCCGGGAGAAGCCGATTATGGTGAGTATCTCGACTACACCTATCATGCAGATGCCACGCTTACCTTCCCGCAGACGGTCTATATGCGCTTTGCTCTATTCGAAAAGGAAAAGGGTTTAGCAGCCGCTGGGGACGCTTATGCAAAGTGGTTTGAGAAGCGCCTGGTTAAGATTGAACGGCGCTTGGAGGGCCGCGAATATTTGTGCGCTGATCGTTTCACAATTGCAGATATCTGCGTCGGATATGCGCTTATCCTGGCGCAATCGGTTGGTCTGGAGGATCGCCTGTCTGACAGCCTAAAACCCTATCGAGATCGTTTGACAGCGCGCGATGCGTATAAGCGTGCGTTCGATCGTGAGGAGGCTGGGCGCCTGGCATTGAAGAACGCGTAAGGGCACTTACTTTCCCCCTCGCTCGGCGCAGTAACAAGGCCAATTGATTGTGGCTAAACGGCTTTTCAGACAATTCTTGGCTTAGAAATTTGCCGAGTGGATTGCGAAATGGTCCTTAACGATTTTGTCGCCCGTCGAGTTCGGTATTGCATTTTCCGCAGACTCGTTGCGGCCACGGGACGACAAACGGTCCGCGCACGAATAGGTTCTTGTCACATTGCGGGCAATTGAAGCTGAGCATTTTTCTGTTGGCGATAATCAATCCCAATACAGCCAATGCAAACGCTATGATTGAGTGACCGTAAAGCTGGTCAATCGTAACCACGAAGGCAATGGCGAGGATCAAGGCTGCAAACATGCGCCATGCATGATGTCGCGCTTGGTCAAATAGGCTTGCGTTCATGCCAGCTGATCTAACACATCCTTGGCAAAAGCGCTCAACGTGTCGTCGCGCGCGCCCATGATTACGATGCGATCACCCGGCTTTGCGAGTTCGGCCATGCGCGCGCCGCAATCTTTACGCTCAGCGATATGCGCGGCTTGCGGGCCGTCATTGCCACCTTGGATCAGGTCTATGATCCGTTCTGTGCCTTCTGAGCGATCAACCGTACCACCATAATAGACCGGGTCGCACATGATGACATGATCGTCGGTCGACAATTCTTGTACAAATGTCTCAGCCAGCTCATCGCCCATTTGCCGCAATGGTCCGTAGCCATGAGGTTGAAAGAATGCGATCACGCGCCCTTCGGTGGCCTTCAATGTGCGAAGCGTCGCCGCGCATTTCTCAGGGTTGTGACCAAAGTCATCCACTACCGTAATATCGTTTTCGTTGGTCCCCACGACATCAAAGCGCCTGGCCAAGCCTTCAAAAGAGCGCAGCGCATAGGCAGCATGGCGCAAATCAATTCCGGCTGCACTAGCTGCTGCGATGGCGGCAAGCGCGTTAGAGAGGTTGTGCAGACCCGGCATTGGCAGGACCAAGGGGAAGACTTCGCGGCTGCGATTGTCGAGTACCGCGGCGCGAATGCTGAGCGAGCTTTGCTCAATCGAGTCAGGTTCAACAGTGATGTCGGCTTTGGGATTGTTGATGCTAAAACTGACACATTGGCGCGACAGCGAGGCGAGCGAGCGCGCTTCGTCATTGTCGAAGTTAATGACCGCGCAGCCTGAACTTTCAACGAACCCTCCGAACAAGGTTCGCAGTTCTTCGATGCTTTTGTGATCGAGGCTGACATTCAACAGCACGCCGATGGTCGGACGATACAGCGCGATTGTGCCATCGCTTTCGTCGACTTCACTGACATAAACTTGCGGACGGCCCATGCGCGCGCTGGCAAAGGGGTTTTCGTCGCTGATGAAGTTTTTCATCACCGCGCCGTTCATCACGGTGGGATCGTAATTGCC
>CAZOLE010000105.1:0-6860 GCA_964580445.1 uncultured Porphyrobacter sp. | reverse complement strand
GGTGTTTATTGGCCCTGTGAAAAGTGGGAATTACCAGCCTGTGCCTCAATTCAGAGCTTATGAACAGGCGCAATCCACAGGTGCGAATCCGCATGCTTGCGTCGTCAACCCAAAGCTATCCCCACAGTTCCCAGCCTGTCGAAATCTAATCAATTCTGTCGAGATGTTTATGTGATGGTTAACGGATTGCGGGGGTGAAAAACAATGCCCCGCTTGTCGACGCTTTCATCCCGTGGTTTATGCCTTGGTCTATCCACAGAGCCAAGCGCCCATAGGCAGACGATCACAATATGCCGCGAATCAATCTCCACCTTGTCTCCGATTCTACCGGCGAAACGCTGGAAATGATCGCGAAAGCCTCGCTTGCTCAGTTCGATGATGCCGATGTCGCACGACATTTTTGGCCGATGGTGCGATCACTCCAACACCTGGATCGAATTGTACCAGATCTGGCGGACAATCCCGGCTTGGTGCTTTTCACGCTGGTAAACCCTGATACACGCGCACGGCTTGAAGAGCATTGCCGGCATTTGGGCCTGCCAGCTGTGCCTGTCCTCGATCAAGTAACCACAGCGCTCGAAGCGCAATTGGGTCAAGAAGCGCATGGCCGCCCGGGCCGACAGCACTTGATGGATGATGACTATTTCAAGCGGGTTGATGCGATTCAATTCACCATCGCGCATGATGATGGGATTGCCCACGAGGATTGGGAGCAAGCCGACATCCTGCTCGCGGGGGTGTCGCGCAGTTCAAAGACGCCCACCTCGATTTATCTCGCCAATCGCGGGTACAAAGTGGCAAACATTCCGCTCGTGGTCGAAAGCCCGCCACCCAAAAGCCTGTTCGGGTTACGCAACCCGATGATTGTCGGACTGACCACGGCGCCTGAACGGCTGGTGCAAATTCGCCGCAACCGATTGTTATCGCTCAACGAAGGCACCGAAACAGCCTATGTCGACAACGAAAACGTCAAAAGTGAAGTGCAATTTGCGCGGCGCATGTTTGCCGATAATGGCTGGCCCGTGATCGATGTGACCAGGCGTTCAATCGAAGAGAGCGCGGCTGCGATCATCCGGCTTTATCAGGATAGAAGCAAACGCGAAAAGCCCGTTGATGAGGTGTCGAAGCCGATATGAGTGCTACCGGTTTGGTTCTTGCATCAAAATCCGCTTCGCGCCGGGCGATGTTGGATGCTGCGGGTGTCGAATATGATGCCATTCCCGCCGATCTGGATGAACGCGCTATCGAGGCGGGGTTGAAAGATGCAACCGCACCGGAAGTTGCCGAAGCGCTGAGTGTGGCGAAAGCCGCTGCCGTGGCGTCAGAACACAACGAAGCATTGGTGCTTGGCAGCGATTCATTAGTCACGGTCGATGGCAAGCGTTTCGATAAACCAACATCGCGCGAGAATGCCAAAGAGCATTTGCGCTTCTTCTCAGGCAAAGTGCTTGAATTGCACAGCGCCGCCGCCTTGGTTCGCGGCGATACCTGTGAATGGAGCCAGACCGATATCGCGCGGCTTAGCGTGCGCGCCCTATCTGAGGATTTCATCGATCACTACCTAGCCTGCGAATGGCCCGAAGTTGGCTTCACGGTCGGCGTCTTTCGCATAGAAGTGATGGGTGTTCAATTGTTCGATCGGGTGGAAGGCGACCAGTTTACGGTTTTAGGCATGCCGCTCATCCCAGTGCTAGGCGCCCTGCGCGAACAAGGCGTTCTTTTATCATGAGTGATGCGCCTACGCGCCCCTATGCGGAAGTGATCGGCGATCCGATTGCGCATTCGAAATCACCCATGATCCATAGGTTTTGGATCGAACAATTGGGCCTAGATGCTGACTACCATGCACAGCATGTCACTCCCGATGGTTTGAGCGACTATTTTCAGGCGAGACGTCAGGACAAAAACTGGCGTGGCTGCAACATCACCATGCCGCACAAGCAGGCTGCAATGGGTCTGGTTGATGAGCTGGAGCCTGACGCCAAGGCGATAGGGGCAATCAACACGGCCTATCGCCGTGATGACGGCGCGTTGGTTGGAACCAACACAGATGCAGGCGGATTTCTCGAACCTCTAAGAGGTGTTCTGGCGGCACAGCACCTCTTTCGCATGGCACGCATCATCGGGACGGGCGGTGCGGCGCGCGCAATTATCACGGCATTAGCTGGCCACGGCTTTACCCTTGTGGTTACTGGCCGCAACGAGGCAAAGGCGCGCGGTTTGCTGAGCGAGCTAGCTCCCAATGGCGAGCACTACGCTGCGCCGCTTGGTTACTTTGCGCAAACCACTGATTTCGCCTTTGACGACCGCGAAGGATGCCTCGATCTGGTCGTCAATGCCTCGCCATTGGGAATGGCTGGCAATCCTCCGCTCAATTTTGACATCAGCCACGCACCACCAGGTAGCATCTTCTACGATATCGTCACAGATCCTAGGGAAACGCCGTTTCTGCGTGACGCCAAATCGGGAGGTTTCGTGATCATTGGGGGAATGGAGATGCTAGTTGGCCAAGCCGCTATCGCATTTGAAAAGTTCTTTGGTCAATTGCCTGCGCGCAACGCCGATGCTGAGTTGCTGGAAAGGCTGAGCGGATGATTGAGGCTACTAGTCGTCCGCTGACCATTGGCCTGACTGGCTCGATTGGGATGGGCAAATCGACCGTCGCTGCTATGTTTGAGGCTGCTGGCGTGCCGGTTTTTGACGCCGATGCGTCGGTGCGCGCAATGCAAGGGTTGGGCGGCGAATTGGTAGATGCCATTGAAGCGGCGTTTCCCGGGTCAACGGGACCGGAAGGCGTGAACCGCGATGCCCTTGGCAAGGAGGTGTTTGCCGACAAAGAAGCGTTGGCACGGCTTGAAGCGATTGTTCACCCCGCTGTTGGTGCGAAACGAGCGCAATTTGTCGCGCAGACCGCTGACGAGCCGATAATCGTATTCGATATTCCTTTGTTGTTCGAAGGTGGCGGTCATGAAGCCGTTGACGTCATTGTTGTAGTTTCCGCCTCCCCTGAGGCGCAGCGCGAACGGGTGCTTGCGCGCGAAGGAATGACGCCGGAGAAGTTCGAGCATATTCTTGGTATTCAAACTCCTGATGCAGAGAAACGTCAGCGAGCTGACTATGTTATCGACACAGGCACAACGCTCGAAGAAACGACGACGCAGATTCAGTCGCTGATCGATGAACTCAAATCGCGCCAAAACAATTGAATCCTATTGGCACAAAGCCGCACCTTCATATGGTTACAAACCGTCTCTTGCACAGCGACGCATTGTGACAGATAGTGACCAAGATGCGTGAGATCGTCTTTGACACCGAAACCACTGGCCTTGACCCGAAAAGCGGGGATCGGATGGTGGAAATTGGCTGTGTTGAGATGGTTGATCGGGTTCCTACCGGTGAATCCTACCATGCTTACTACAACCCTGAGCGTGATATGCCTGCGGCCGCTGAAGCGGTGCATGGGCTTTCAATCAGCTTTCTTGAGACGAAGCCTCTGTTCAAGGACACGGCGCAAGAATTGCTCGATTTTTTGGGCGATGCGCCGTTGGTCGCGCACAATGCGGGGTTTGATTTTGGTTTTCTCAACGCTGAGTTGGGGCGAATCGGGTTTGAGTTAGTTGCGATGGACCGGATGGTCGATACCGTCGCAATCGCACGAAAACGTCATCCCGGCGCAAAACTGTCATTGGATGCCTTGTGCACGCGCTATGGCATCGACCGCAGCCACCGAGTGAAACACGGCGCGCTGCTCGATGCTGAATTGTTGGCGCAGGTCTATATTGAGCTGACCGGAGGCCGTCAGATTGGGCTGGGTTTGGCGCAGGATCGTCCAGAGGCTGCGGATGAGGCATCGCAAACGGCGGCGCACAGTGCCGATACAAGCGGAGTGGTCCGCGAAATGCGTGAGCCGCGCCCTCATTCGGCCAGTCCTGAAGAGACAGTCAGGCACAAAGAGTTTATAAGCGGAATCAAAGACGCGCTTTGGGCGCAATAGAGGGATCGCACAGGCGCGAATCCATTCAAACAAAGGAGGCCAAGCGACAATGGATATCCGAATTTCTGGGCATCAGGTTGAAACCGGCGCGGCTCTTCAAGAGCATGCCAGCGACCGGCTCGAAGGCATCGTTGAGAAGCATTTTGATCGAGCAATAAGCTCGCATGTGACGTTTGGAAAAGGTGGGGCTGGCGCATTCAAGTGCGACATTGTCACCCACGTCATGCAGGGTTTAATTCTTAAAGCGCAAGGGAGCGCGCATGATGCGCATGTCGCGCTCGACAATGCGGCAACCAAAATTGAAAAGCAGCTGCGCCGTTACAAACGCCGGATACAGGATCGGCATCAACAAACAGATTTCGCTCGTGCCGAGGAAGAAGCGGCCTACACCATTTTCGCTTTGGAAGAGGCGGAAGAAGAGCTGACCAGCGATGCACCTCCGGTCATCGCTGAAACCTCTGTCGACATCCCAACTTGCAGCACAGCAGATGCGGTCATGATGCTGGATTTGCGTGATACTCCGGCGTTATTCTTCAAAAATGCTGGAACTGAGCGGCATAATATGGTTTATCGCCGCTCAGACGGATCAATCGGATGGGTTGAACCGCGTTAGGATCTAGCCAAGCTGCGTTTGACGTCTCGCCGGCTTAGAGCAAGGTCCGAATCATTGAGAATGGTATCGCGCCGCTCCCCTTTAAAGCGGCAATCTTTTCTCGTGAGTGGCGTAAGCCTGGAAAATGGGATTTCGATTTCGCGATGAATGTTAACTTTGCAATGCTGCCGGAAGCGGTGGCGCTTGCTCATTTTGAGGGCAAGTCCGACATTTTGGATGCGCTGGCTGATCTGTTCGCAACGACGTACGGCCTCGATCATCACACTGTGAGCGAAGGGCTGGAGCAACGCGAAGCTTTGGGCAGCACTGGCTTTGGCCGGGGTGTAGCGATCCCGCATTGCCGTAGCATAGGAGTTAACCGGCCAACGGTGGTCCTGCTGAAGCTGACCGAACCGGTGGATTTTGCGGCGGCCGATTCGATGCCCGTTTCATTGGTTTTTGGTCTGGTTTCGCCCGAAAAAGCGGGTGCCACTCATTTGCATGCACTGGCGGCGATTTCGCGTCTGTCGCGCGACGAGGCGATGCTGCAAATGATGCTGGATGCGCCCGATGCAGAAGCCTTGTTCGCCGTTTTGACCAACCAGTTCTTGCGTGATGCGGCCTAACGCTAACGCCGATGAAAGCAGCGCGCAGCTGCACCATCGAGCGCTGGAACGCCTTTATGCGTCCGCGCCGATCAACCAGCAATTTGCCTCGTCGATGCATTTGCCTGAGGCTGGGCGCTCGAAACTGATATTCACAATTGATGAAGCGGTTTACCACGCTGCGGGTGCGGCGCACGGCACAATCTATTTCAAAATGCTCGATGATGCCGCGTTCTACGCAGCCAACACTTTGGCAACCGATCGTTTTTTGCTCACCACCAGTTTCAACCTGCACTTCACAAAGCCCGTTCGCGCGGGCCAAGTCGTCGCCGAAGGCAAATGGGTGAGTGGCAAACGTCGAGTCTTTGTCGCAGAATCGCGGTTGGTGGACGAAGAAGGCGATGAAATCGGTCGCGGTACAGGGACCTTCATGCGCTCACATATCGCTCTCTCAAGCCTTCCGGGATACGCCAAGACCCTGTCCGGACAGCAAGTGAAATGAGCGCGCGTTTACCTGCGCATCTTGAAGTTGGCGCGATTCGTCGTCTCGCAGAAACCGAAGGCGGGCAAGCGATGGTGCTGGCCAAGGGTGAGCGCGATGCAGGCACAATCCTGCTTGTAACTATGTTTCGCGGATGTAACGCGCAGCTTTACGAAAGAATGCCACAATTGGACGGGACGCGCAGTTTTGTGCGAACCAAGAAGCAAGATTCTGAAAAACCAAGAGAATTCCAAGAATATCTTGAGCGGCGTAGGTCTCAAGACCCCGACATTTGGATGTTGGAGGTGGATATCGAAGATGCAGAACGGTTCGTCGCACTATTGCCCGATTAACTTGACCCAAGCGGGAAGCACCCTATTTGCCTGCTCAACTTCGGATAATGCGAAGGCTGGTAATTACGGCGTTAAGGTCGATTGCTAAGCACGCAGCCGGGGGGCAGCCGGCAGGCATTTGGATCACCCTCTCCCACCTCTCGCGTAACCAACGCACAGGTCCAGCCTGCGACTGAGCTCGCTCACCGCACAGATAAAAGTCGTAATGAGTCGCAAGACATATTCTTTGAGTGCAATTGCAGTGGTGGCCACGGCCACTTTGGGCTTTTCCAGCATTGATGGCGCCGGCGCGTTCGCGCAGGCTGGCGATCAAGAACAGGTCGACGCTTCGGCGTTTGAACCTCGGGAAAACGTCCTTCAAGATGTAGAGATTGTTCCCGAGGCTCCTCAGCCCGAGTTTGTTGAACAAGAAGTGGTGCAGCCGCTTCCCCCACAAAAGGAACGTGCCCAAGAGCAAGCCAGCTTTCAGGCCAGTTCCCTGAATGAACTTGTCGGTATAATCGACACTTCCGGCCAATTGAGCGAGCAAATG
Organism: uncultured Porphyrobacter sp.; assembly: GCA_964580445.1. Classification (GTDB taxonomy): domain Bacteria; phylum Pseudomonadota; class Alphaproteobacteria; order Sphingomonadales; family Sphingomonadaceae; genus Erythrobacter. The sequence goes on along the minus strand of CAZOLE010000105.1, from coordinate 303 downwards.
CAGTGCCTTGCAGGCGCAGTTTACTTCGAGGCGCGCGGTGAGCCGCTCGCAGGCCAGTTGGCGGTCGCCGACGTTGTGATCAACCGCTCGCAAGATCACCGCTTCCCGGCGAGCTATTGCGGCGTGGTCTATCAGCGTTCACAGTTTTCATTCGTCAAGGGTGGCCGGATGCCAAGTATCCGCACTGGCACTGCGGCTTGGTCCCGGGCAAAGGCGATTGCTCGGATCGCGCATGATGAAATGTGGGATTCAAAAGTGGACGGCGCGGTCTATTTCCATGCGAAATATGTCCGCCCTTCATGG
>CAZOLE010000104.1:0-6933 GCA_964580445.1 uncultured Porphyrobacter sp. | reverse complement strand
CTTTGGAGCCTTCAGGATTGCCTATCACAGCGCCGGGGAACGGAGCATAAAGGTCATCGCCGATATCCGCGAGCCGCTTGCTGGCTTCCCGCATTTGATAGGCTTCGGCCATTTCGGGCAGAATGTCGGGGTTCTCGACTAGGTATTCGCGTGTTTGGCCGTTGCCCAAGCCCGAATAGGCCCAGATAGCGGCGCCTAGAAACCCAAATACAAGCGCAAGAAGTGCATTGGCGAGCGTTGAAGGTAGCGATGACGGCATCGAAGTCAGACTTTCAAGGTCGTGGAGTTACGGTCTTCGCGAGGCTTTAGCGCCGATCGCGCAAGGCTTCCAGTTCCGCACGCGCTTGCAAAGCAATATCTTGTGCGCGGATCCAGTCCGGTGTCCCTCGTGGCAGACCTGCTTCGGCGGCGGCGGCACTGCGAAGGGCTTGCGGATATTGGCGCGCCATTACCTGCTGTTCAGCGCTCGCAAGTTTGGCACGCGGCAGGTCGCCCCGTTCGTTGTAAACAACGCCGAGCTGATACCACGCAAAGGGGTTCAGCCGGTCCCGCGAAACCGCAGCGCGAAGCACGCGCTCTGCTTCCTCGTAGTTGGCTTTGTCTTCTGTCGCGATCAGCGCATGGCCAAACATCGAGGCGATCAACGGATGGTTCAGCGTGAGATTGGTCGCTTTGCGCAATGGGATCAGCGCGTCCTTGGGCCGTCCGGATTCGAGTAGCACCTGACCCTTCACTTCGAGGAAGTAGGGGTTCTCAGGTTCCAATGCGAGCAAGGCATCGGCTTCTGCCAGCGCTTTGTCGATCTGCGCGTCCTTGTGATACGCATAAGCACGGGCATAGCGGGCAGGAACGCTGGTGTCGCTTTCCGGGTAGAGATTTAGCGTGCGCTTGGGTTCCGCCAGAAAACCATAGAGTTTGGCCCGCGCGCGCATGAAACGCTCTTGCAAGTCGGGGTCAGGCGGAGTGTCCCACGCAGGGTCTTCTTCATAAACGCCGCGCAGTGTCGCGATCCGATCACCGGAAAGCGGGTGCGTGCGGGTGTAGGCTGCTTCGTCCGCTTGGCTAAATCCTCGGCGAATTTCCAAGCTGCGCAAACGTTCAAAGAACCTGATCGAACCGCGCCCGGTGATGCCAGCGCCCGATAGATAGCGCGCGCCAGCGAGGTCGGTTGAGGCTTCTTGATTGCGGTTGAATGCTAGAAAGCTGCCCAAGGCGGCTTGTTGTCCGGCCAATAGTGCGCCGATGGCCGCGTCGCCTGCGCCTGCCAAGGCGGCGCCAACACCCAGCAACAAAGAGAGGATGGTGATACCGGTCGCTGAGCGCGTGCGCTCTCCAAAGCGGACGACATGGCCAGCGGTGATATGGCCCAGCTCATGGGCGATCACGCCTTGAACTTCGTTGGCGGTGTCTGCTGCGTTCAAAAGGCCTGCATTGATATAGACTATTTGCCCGCCCGCGACGAAGGCGTTGATTGACTGATCATTGATGAGGACAACATCGACATTGCCCGGCTCAAGTTCAGAGGCTTCGATTAGCGGTGCTGCCATATCGCGCAGCAACGCTTCGGTTTCTGCGTCGCGTAGGATCGATTGCGCTGCAAGCGGCTGAAACGCAAAGGCAAGGCTCGCTGTAAAAGCGATCAGATAGGCGAAAAGGTGCATAGGGGTGCGCATTGTAGACAGGCTTATCGCGATCCGCTGTTAACCGGAACTGAAGATGGCTGGCGTTTTGTCGCTTTTATTCGTGCGTTGCTAGCGAATTCGACGACCGCATCATCGATTTCTCGGCTGTTTCGCCATGGCGAGGCGAGTGAAATCAGCGGGTCATTGTGATTCATATCGGCATAGAATTTGGTTGTAGCCGATCCACCAGCTTGCACGACCAGTTTGGCCAGCGTGTTGGTGTTGTGCACGCCGACGAGATCATCCTGCTCGCCGTGGATCAAGAGCATTGGTGGCGCGTCGCCGTTGACGTGGTTGATTGGCTGCGTCTTTTGCGGGTCGGGCGCTTCACCAAACGCGTCTTTGGTTGAATCGCTGTCAAACGGGAAAAAGTCATAAGGCCCTGAAATACCGACGATACCAGCAATATCCGCTGGCGACATCGCATGCTGCTCGAGCCAACGCGGCTCTAGTCCCACCATCGCAACATTATACGCGCCAGCCGAATGACCTGCGAGTGTTATACGGTCTGGATCGCCGCCATATTTTGCGATTTCTTGGTGTGTCCAAGCGACTACGCTCGCGGTGTCTTCGAGCATGTTGGGGTAGGCGCCATCACCTTCGAGACGGTAGCCAGCGAGTACCACCACGAACCCTTTTGGAACAAAAGATCGACCAATAAAACCATAATCGGCTGGATCACCACTGCGCCAACTGCCGCCATGCACAAAGACCAGCACGGGAAGCGGATCGGCTTTCGCATCACGATCCATCGGAGCCCAAACGATCAATTTTTGCTGTTCATGCGCGCCAGTTGAAGCCGCCGCCGCGACCCCCGCGCCATTGGTGCCGCCTGTGATTCGATCAACATTGGAGAGAACGGCGGGACCGTTGCGCGAGATTGCCAATTGCAGACCAAAATAGGTCGACACGGCGAGCACGGCGACAATGCCAAGCGACCATAACACTGCACGCACTCCAAACAGGCCTTTCAATGGGGTCTGCACGCGGGCGCGCAGCGGAAGGAACGCGTCAGCTTAGCCATAGCGAAGCTATCAGTATAGACTAGCAATGGGGATTGGACGCTTTGAAGCGCGTATTAGCCGATCAGCTTTTTCGCAGCGCGCTCGATTGTTGGAACGTCGCTTTCGATCTCACCGAGCAATTCTACATCGCCGTTCTCACCGCGACGGATCATGACCAAGCCAAATTCGGGGCCATCATTGGCCAAGGCATCGAGCGTCATCGCTTCGAGTTCGCGCAGCTTTTTCGCGAGCGCTTTGCGAACGGCATCAGCAGCCTCAACCGACTTACCCGCTTCTTCACGGCGCAAGCGTCGCTCTGCTTTGACCACGCCTTTAAGGCCGCCCTCGGCTTCACTGAGAAACTCGGCGAGCGAACCGCGCTCGATATCCAAACGCTGGGCATGGCTCAGAACAGCGGCGTATTCGGTCAGACGCGTTTTGTCGTATTCCGCACCAAAGACCAGCTTGACCACAGGGGTCATTGGAGCGCGATCCTGAACTTCCAGCCCGCTATCATCGAGAAGGCGCGCATATTCGTCGGGCGCATCGTTCGCCGCCAAGGCGAAGTCATAGGCCCGGCTCACAGCGGAATAGAGCGCGTGTCGAGTGCGATCTTCAGAGGCGCGCGCGCTTTCTGCAAGTTGACGCGCGGATGCCAAACAATCGAACAGGTTGGCATCGTCGGCAAGCTCGGCGCCTAAAGCAGGCAAAGCCTCAAGCGAGTCTTCGTCGTCCAATGCTGGAATGGCTACATCATCGTGGTGCGACCACTCAGCTTCAGGCAGCTCTTCCTCGGACATTTCGCCCTCGGAAACTTCACCTTCATCAGCTGGCGTATCACCGTAATCGACTTCGTAGTCGGACGGTTCAAAATCCAGACTCTCAAGATCAAGTGCCTTCTTGGTCGGAGTCTCGATATATTCGCTGAGCGAGGCGAAGCCGTAATCCTTGGCGCCTTCGGCTTCCTCTTTCTCTTCTTCCTCTTCAGTGAGGTCGTCGAGATTGTATTGATCGAAATCTGGCAAGGAGAGATCAGCGCTGTCGCTTGAATCGCCGAGTTCATCATCGCTTGCGACAACACTTTCGCTGTCGTTGATTGGCGAATCAGCCCAATCCGTCACCGGCGCAACCGGGTGTTTGTGCGGCTCGTCCTCTTCGATTTCTTCTTCAAGGCCTTCACCCTCAAGCGCTTGGTCAATCTCAAGCAGCAGCGCATCCGCAGTTGCGGCGTCCGCCATCTCTTTCCAGTTGATCACGCCATAAATGAAATCAATCGTTTCATCGTCGCTCGAATAGGGCAGCAGAATGCCGCGATAAAGGATCTGTGAACCGCGCTGATTGACAAACTCCGCTTCGAAACCAATTGGCGCTTCGTTTGCGAGGATCTGCATATAGTGGTCGGTAATGCGGCTCAGCAACGAGCGAGACGGAACATCAGAAAGCCGATCAATCGCTTCGCCGTCAGTGCCGCATTCTTCGGCGAGCTTGTCGCCCAGGAACTGCACGATCGGGTCTTCGATTCCAGTTGAAAAATCGAGAAGCACGCTGTTCGGCCCGAAATCAGGCTGGTCGCGCGGGTCGAGATCTTCGATAGAGGGAAAGGTGTGTTCACCCAGCATGCCGGCCCAATGGTTATAGGCTCGCACTTGCATGCGGCGCTCATCCTGACCGATCTCTGGCGGCGGCAGATCACGAGCTACGTCGTCTTCTTCGCCGTCCCAATCGGACGCACTACCTGCACCGTCTCCGGTATCAAAATTGCCTCGCAGCGTATCCATGGCCGAAAGTGCGCCCCTTGGTTGACATATTCTTGTCGAGGGGTTTTGGCGCTACGTAGTAAACATCGCGTTAAGCTCAGGGAGAAAGTTCACTTCCACACCTGTGCCAAAGGCTCTCATTGGGCCGGTAGGGTGAGAAAAGACGTTTTTACCAATAGCGCATCTTGATCGTCATCTTCTTCGAACCGTTAGTATGTTTGAAGACGGCATCTTTCCATTTCGGCGGGCCAAACTGCACCTTTGCGTCGCGCGAAAAGCCATATCCTTCCTTTGGAAACATACCCAATGTGCGGTCTGCCTTGCCGTTATCGTTCTTGTCGTGGAGGACCGCGATGGCGTAGTCGCCAGCCGTCACCCCTTTGAATTTGAACGTCACGGTTGAGCCGGCTGGGACCACGAGCTTTTGAGCCTTGGGATCCTTGCGGCAATTGGGAAACGACTTGGCATCAATCGTCAGACACGCGCGGACCACCCCTTCGCTGGAACGGATATTGGTGACGGTGACCGAAACTTCATTCGCGGCGGCAGGTATCGCGGCGCTCGCAGCTGCGCCGACGGCAATCAACACCGCGGCGTTTACGGTGCGCGTTATGCCTCGCGCTCTTCCACCATCCGCTGTGACAGGCCCTTGTCGGTTTCGCAGACCCGATCCCAAAAGCGAAAATATAGCCCGAAATTGCATTGGTACTCCTCGTGGTGCCGCTCGTGATGGCTTGCTGTTATCACCCACTTCCCCAATCGCGAATGAACGAGCCAGCGCGGGAACATTTCCCAGCCCATATGATTGGTTACGCCCATTATTGTTGCGACTGTCAACACGACGGCAAGTGAACCAAGATGGATGGGGACGACAAAAACCATCACTGGGATCAACACCGCGCCGCTGATCGATTCCAGCGGATGAAAGCTCATCGCCGTCCATGCAGTGGGAGGGCGGCTGTCGTGGTGGACCGCATGCATTGCGCGAAACAGCTTGGGCTGATGCATCGAGCGGTGGGTCCAGTAAAACCAGCTGTCTTGCGCGAACAGATAAACCGCAATGGAAATCGGTGCGTACCACAGCGGATAGGCGGTCCATTCGCTGTAGATCAGTGTCCAACCTTGGTGCTGCCAGCCCCAATAAATCACCCCGAATGGTGCGCCGTAGATCGCCGCCGCGACCAAGGACCATCGGATCTCACGTGCTATCTGAGCCCGGCGGTCGGCATAAAGTCCGGGGTGAACCTTCCCTGTTACCCAGGCGAAAAGGCCGCTGCTGACGAGATAGCGCAAAGCCACGATCAGGCCGACTGCGACACTAGCAATCGCGAGCGCGAGCGGCAAGGGGAGATCAGGGTCAATCACGCGCAACTCTATGGCGCAGTTTCAACGATTAGAACAGATTGCGTCTCTCATCATGAAGCAACGTTACTACGATGCTGTATCAAGCTTGTAGCAATCGGGATCAAGCACAGCGGTGTGTCGCCTCATCGCCAGCCGCGCGAGGTTCTCAGTCTGCTTTTTGCGCCGGGCTGCGGCAAGCTGCTCCAACGATGCGGGCCGCACAATTTCTCCGTCATATCGATCCGCGACAATCACCCCGCATTGCTCCGGCGCGTAGTCTTCGGTTTCCAGCGGAGTGCGGTCCAATTCCGGAGGAACTCCCCAATAAAACCTGTCGCAAAATTCGAAATAGTCGGGCCACTTATTGTCACCAAGCAAGTCCGCCCGTGCCACTTTGATCTCAACGATTACGATCAAACCTTTGGCATCGATCCCCATCAGATCAGCGCGCCGCCCATTCTTCAACGCAACTTCGGACAGACACCAGATGTTATTGCGGGCGAAAAGGCGTTGGATGCCGCGAGCAACATCTTGTGCCGAGTGCTTTGTTTGTGATTCGAGGGTTCCAGACATCGAGTCGAGTTGGAACATAAATCGAACATCGTCAAGCGGTCGGATGGTTCGCGTGACGTTATCCCGCTGTTCGGGCCAACCCGGTGACGCCGTGTTCAAGCATGGTCAAAACCGCGTCACGCGCCGAATAGAATTCTCGCCAGAGAGCCAATGCTGGTGCGCAAAGATCTTGATTGCGCTGCTCCAAAAATTTGAGTGCCGTCAGACCAGGTTCCATCATCGCTTCGATATCGTCCAAAGCTTGCGCGGCTAGGTTGCGCTGCCAATCGCTGGCCCCGCCTGTAAGATTGGCAAAGGCATCGCATTTCGTTGCGCGAGGCTCTGTCGCCAGCTGCGCCATTTGTGCCAATTCATCTGCGCGGTCATGCAGCGCGGCCCACCGCGCATGCAGTTCTTGAACTGGCATTGCTTGGGGTGGGCTCGAACCGCGCATAGTGCGGGCATCGTCGGGCGGTAGCGCGGTCATGGCTGACGCGATACAGCGGTGGGCTTGATGTTTGGTTAAGTCGCAAAGGGGCGGTTAGATGCGCGTCTCTTTGGGCTGGCGGAGCGCTAAAGAGCTTGCTAAGCGCA
>CAZOLE010000103.1:0-7039 GCA_964580445.1 uncultured Porphyrobacter sp. | reverse complement strand
GTCTGACGTTGATCCCAAACTGCACCCGCTTCTGACCGAGATGTTGGGAGCGCATCCCGAGCAGCGGCTAAGATCAACCGAAGCGGTGATGATGCGGGCTGAAGAGCTATCACGCACACAGCTGGGTTTGCGCACGCATGCGCCTGAACCTGCGCCGGAAATTGATCCGGATCGCACGGTTATGATGAGCGCAGAGGAACTGCGCGCGCTGAAGACACCTGCCACTCCCGCGCCACCTCTGCCAGAGCCACCTTTGGCACCAGAGTCTGAACCCGAACCTGCCCCTGAACCACAGGAGGTATATGTCGAACCGACCCAGTTTTATTCCGATGAGGTGGAAGAAGAGGTCGAGGCTTACGATTGCGAAGCGGAGTATGAGGACGGTGAGGAATATTGGGATGAGGACGAAGACTGGGACGGAGAGGACTCAGACGGTTATCACCCAGATAGCAGCAAGACCGTCTGGCTAGTCCTTCTCTTCGCATTACTCGGCGCACTTGCCGTGATCGCTGGCATCTATTTCGGAGAATTTGCCTCGGTCAGTGACTAAGGCCCCATCCTCGATTGGGAATACAAATTAGTACAGCAAGTGCTCGCGAACATCCACGATCCACGCCGCCTCGTCATGTGCAGCCAGCGCATCAAGATCGTCTGGAGCAGCGTACGGATCATCGACCCATTCGCGCAAAGATGGCCCGCCATTAATCACATCAATGGCCAACACATCATTGGTGTACTCGTATTTGAAGTCCTTGCCACGCCACAGATCATAGTCCGGGTACAAACGCCGGATCGCCTTGAACGCCAGAGCTTGCGCGCGCCACGGTTTGAACAAATCATGGCTGTAGTGCGGACCCTCCGCATGCAACATCAGCGCATTGCATAGTTTGCCCTGATGTTTGTGAAAGGTTGGCTCGAACCAACAATCGCGTAGCGCAGTCCCGGCAAGCCAGTGCGGGGCGAGCTTTTGCATTTCGGCGAGGACCGCCTTGGCATCGACATCAGGTGCGCCAAATAGAACTTCCAACGGTCGTGTTGTCCCACGTCCTTCGGATAAAGTTGCGCCCTCAATCATTACCGTACCAGCATAACAACGCGCCATATTGACACTGGCAGCATTTGGACTTGGATTGACCCAAATGCGCGAAGACGGCCAGCCATATCCCGAGCCAACCCGGTCATCTCCAGCATCAGGATCCCAGCCCTGCATCGCAACCACTCGGTAACTCACATCGAGACCGAAATGCGAGATAAACCAGTGGCCCATCTCGCCCAGAGTGAGCCCATGCCGCATCGGCATAGGAGCCGCGCCAACAAAACTCTCTTGGCCCGGGACCAGCATAGTGCCTTCGACGGGACGCCCAGCGGGATTGGGTCTGTCCAGAACCCATACTTCTTTGCCGGCCTTCGCCGCTTCTTCGAGTAAGTAGAGCAGCGTGGTGACAAACGTGTATATTCGGCAGCCTAGATCCTGAAGGTCAAACAGGAACACATCCGCGCTCGACATCATCTGACCGGTCGGGCGGCGAACTTCGCCATAGAGCGAGAAGATCGGGATATTATAGGCGGGGTCGAGCTCGTCTTGCGTCTCGACCATATTGTCTTGCTTATCGCCCTTTAGCCCATGCTGGGGTCCAAAGGAGCTAGTGACGTTCACTCCGGCCCCGATAAGTGCGTCGAGGCTGTGGGTGAGATCAGCGGTCACACTAGCAGGATGGGCGACAAGCGCGACCCGCCTGCCCTTAAGTTCGTCAAGCGCGGATTGATCCGCCAACAATCGATCAATCCCAAATAAAACGGTCATCAATTGCGCTCCACAATCATTTGGCGGCAGGCTTCAGAGTGGAACTCTGGCTTACCGGGTGGGAAAGCCAAAGCCCAATATTGCATACCGCCATCGGGATGCTCGACAATCGCATTCAGCGCCACTTGTGCAGGCGCGGGCAATTCCGCGGCGATACTGGCTTTCAAAACCAGTTCACCTTCGCCATTCACATTGCTTTGCGAACAGCTCAACGAAATCGCATCCACCGGCGCATCGCGCATACCTTCGCGGAACTCGTCAAAGTCATAGGCTGCCCACTGGCCCGAAGGCGAAAGGTTGAACTCGCGATAGTAGGTCCCGCCAATCGGTTGCCAAAAAATCTCAAAGCAACTGGTCTTCCAAAGATTGTCCATGCGTTTGGATTCTGTGGTTTGCGGAAGCACGATGGCGGAAATGTTTCCTTCGAACCGAAATTCAGCATCACAGCCATGCCTTGTGGCTTTGATTGAGGCGGTCACAGAGCGGATAGGTCCCAGATCGCAGGTCTGGTGAAGCATTAGCGGTTGCATAGTCGCCCCTATCGCCAAGCATTCAATGAAGAGCAAGCCACTTCCCCCGTTGGTTCTGCGCTGTTAAGCGCGCTGCATCATGTCTAAGACTTTCGAATCCGATCTATTGCGCCTGCTGAAAGAGCGCGGCCACCTTCATCAAATTACCGATGCGGGCGCACTTGATGCACTTGCGAAGAAGCAAGTTGTCACCGGCTATGTCGGTTTCGACCCCACCGCGCCTTCGCTGCATATCGGCAATCTGGCCTCGATCATGCTGTTGAAGCGACTTCAACAAGCTGGGCATCGTCCAATCGTAATCATGGGCGGCGGCACAGCGCGTGTCGGCGATCCTTCCGGGCGTGATGAAACGCGTCAAATGATGACCGATGAGCGGCTTGCGAACAATATTGCAGGGATCAAAGGCAGCTTTGAGCGGATATTGAGCTTTGGCGATGCTCCCTCCGACGCCTTGCTGATTAACAATGACGATTGGCTTAGCGAATTGGGTTATGTTGAGATGCTGCGCGATGTCGGCCCTCACTTCACAATCAACCGGATGCTTTCCTTTGATTCGGTGAAACTGCGGCTTGACCGCGAACAACCGCTTAGCTTCCTCGAATTCAACTACATGATCATGCAGGCCTATGATTATCTGGTGTTGGCGCGCGATTATGATTGCAAGTTGCAGTTGGGCGGTTCGGATCAATGGGGCAATATCGTCAATGGTATTGAGCTCAACCGACGTATCGATGCGCGCGAAGTTTATGGCTTTACCGCGCCGCTGATCACCCGCTCGGATGGCGCAAAGATGGGTAAATCGGTCGACGGTGCAATTTGGCTGAACGAAGATGCATTGCCAGCTTATGATTTCTGGCAATATTGGCGCAACACCGATGACCGCGATGTCGGCAGGTTCCTAAGGTTGTTTACCGACCTGCCTCTTGATGAGATTGTCCGACTCGAAGCGCTAGAAGGCTCAGAGATTAACGCGGCTAAAGTCGTGTTGGCCAATGAAGTGACCAAGATGGTGCGGGGAACGGATGCCGCAGTCGCCGCAGAATCGACCGCTCGAGAAACCTTTGCGGGCAGCGGTGCTGGCGAGGATTTGCCTACGCTCAATGTTGGAGCCGAGGGGATGAGAATCGGTGCAATTCTAACTGAATTGGGCTTCACTGCGTCCAATGGGGAAGCCAAAAGAAAGCTCGCTGAAGGGGCTGTTAGAATCGACGATCAGCCAGTTTCAGACCCCGGTCGGGTGCTCGCGCCCGAGGATGGGCAGGAACTGCGCCTAAGCCTGGGCAAGAAGAAACACGCTGTAATCAGACGATAAATTACCGAACATCTGGCAGCACAACCCCTCCAATTTTGGGGCTTTACCAAATATCAGCCTTTTGGGACCATTAATTGGCGTTCTCGGGAATGCCATGGAGGGTCGTAAACCGTGACAGCGGGTGCAAATCTTAGTGTAACAGACCTGCGCCGTGCAGCGCGTCATCCGGTCGATTTTCCGGTGATAGCAGAGCATAGTGCCAAGGGTGATATTAAGCTGCATGTCAGCAACTTGTCCGCACATGGGTTCATGGTGGATGATGGTTCCGAGCTATCGCGCGGAGACCGTGTGATTATCCGTTTGCCGATTGTTGGCCGGATTGAAGCCTACGTTATGTGGAAGGCCGAGGATCGCGCTGGATTCCAGTTCGAACGGATTATTCGTCTCGATGATTTTGTGATGATCATTGACGAGATTCAGCCAAACCCGCGCCTGCGTCGCAGCCGGTAACTAACACCACTTTCATCGTATAGAAATTTGATTGATTGGCACGCGCCTTTGCGCCTGCCATGGCGTCCGGGTGACTGAAACCGCACCGCCCCACCCTTTTAGCGTCCACAACTTCCGCGCCTACTGGTCTTCTCGGCTAACGATGACGCTTGCGCAGGATGCGATGCTGCTGATTATCCAATGGCAAGCCTATAACCTTGCTCGCGATAGCGGGATGAACATTGCCGAGGGTGCCGGACAGTTGGCGATTATCGGCCTGTTGCAATTTGTGCCGTTGTTCCTTCTCACCCCTTTTTCGGGTCTCGCGGCGGATAAATTCGACCGCAAACGGCTCGCACAAATCACCATACTTCTGCAATTCGCATGCGCCGCCGCTCTGACATGGAACACTTGGAACGGTTCAGTGTCGCTTCCACTTTTGTTCAGTGTGGCTGTAGTCTTGGGCGTCGGGCGGTGTTTCTCTGGGCCGGCCCTTTCCGCGCTTGCCCCTAACTTGGTGCCCAAAGAGAGCCTACCCACCGCGATAGCCCTATCTTCCATATCATGGCAGGTCGGGCGCTTAGTCGGCCCGGCGATTGGCGCGGTGCTCTATGCTTTTGAGTCAACATTGCCTTATGCGATCGCGACAGTGCTCTTCACGGTCTCATTCATTGCGCTCACAACGATTGGCAAAGTTCCCCAACCTGCAATGCGGAAAGACCAAAGACCCATCGGCGCTATCATCGACGGACTTAAATATGTCGGCAATAATAAGATGGTTCTCGGCGCGATCACCTTGGATTTGTTCGCGGTGTTCTTGGCCGGTGCCAACGCACTTATCCCTGTTTTTGCGCGTGATATCTTGCAGACAGGCGAAACAGGGCTCGCGCTGCTAGCGTCAGCCACACCTGCGGGAGCAATTCTAGCCGGGCTATGGTTTTCGTTTAGCCCATTGCGAACGCAGGTCGGCCCAAAGATGTTGTGGGCGGTTGCGGTGTTTGGATTGGCAACCATCGCCTTCGGACTCTCCACCAGTATGATCCTTAGCCTCACGATGCTTTTTGTTATCGGTGCAGCCGATATGTTCAGCGTCTATGTCCGCCAATCGTTGATCCAACTTCACACCCCAGATGACAAACGCGGACGCGTTAGCTCGGTGAGTATGATGACCATCAGCGCATCAAACGAGGGGGGCGATGCGTTCTCCGGCGCGCTGGCCTACGTTATCGGTCCAGTTGGGGCTATTGTTGCCGGCGGCGCGGGCGCTATTCTCACAGTCGGACTATGGAGCCGCATCTTTCCTGTGTTGCGGACAACGAAAAGCTTCGATCCGTCACCAGACCTGTTAGAAGATGACGAACCAGAAAAATTGAAGGAGGCCTGATATGAAAGCTGCGAATATCCTCGAGACGATTGGCAATACACCCCATATCCGCCTATCGCGCCTATTCCCCAGCCACGAAGTTTGGCTGAAATCCGAGCGCGCCAATCCCGGTGGTTCGATCAAAGACCGGATTGCGTTAGCGATGGTTGAAGCTGCAGAAGCAGCAGGCAACCTTTTACCTGGCGGCACTATTGTTGAACCAACAAGCGGCAACACCGGCATTGGTCTTGCGATGGTCGCGGCCGTAAAGGGCTACAAACTCGTCCTCGTCATGCCAGAGTCGATGTCTATCGAACGCCGCCGTTTGATGCTTGCTTATGGCGCGACCTTTGATCTCACACCCAAAGAAAAAGGCATGAAAGGAGCGATTGAACGCGCGACTGAGATTGTCGAGACGACGCCGGGCGCTTGGATGCCAAGTCAGTTTGACAACCCTGCCAATGTCGCGGTGCACACCAACACAACGGCTAAAGAGATCCTTGCTGATTTCGCTGACACGCCGGTTGACGTGATGATCACCGGGGTAGGCACTGGCGGTCACCTCACTGGTTGTGCGGAAGCGATCAAAGCGGTCTGGCCTGACTTCAAAGCTTACGGTGTCGAGCCAGAAGGCTCGCCGGTTATCAATGGTGGCCAGCCTGGCCCTCACCCAATCCAAGGAATTGGTGCAGGCTTCATTCCCGGTAACCTTCACACAGCGGCAATTGACGGCGCGATCACAGTTGACCCGGAAGACGCCAAAGAAATGGCCCGACGGGCAGCTTTGGAAGAAGGAATGTTGATCGGCATATCGAGCGGCGCGACCTTGGCCGCAATCGCCAAGAAACTTCCGGAGATAAGTGAAGGAACGCGCATTCTCGGTTTCAATTACGATACTGGTGAGCGCTATCTTTCTGTGCCTGATTTCTTGCCGGTGGAATGATCGCGAGGGCTAATTCCATATCGGAACTGGGGGAGGATCGATGTTTTGGGTTAGAGTAATTGGCGGCGGGGTTGCTGGCCTCTTTCTTGCAACTGTGTTGGCATTTCTCATCGAATGGCCGACACAAGGCTGGTTCAACGGTGATGGCCAACTTTACAAAGCGCTTACGATTTACGTCTTCGCGGCCATTGCTGGCGGCGCTTGTGCGGCAAAAATTGGCGGCATGCCAGCGACCTATGCGACGACCGGATTGCTGTGCGTCTTCAACCTCGCAACGGTTTTGACTGGCACCTATCCGTGGTGGTTCCTTCCCTCAGCAATCCTTGTGATTGGATTTGGCACTTTTATCGGCAGCCGCTTCGTATCGCATCCAGATTTCTGAATTTTAGGCAGCCGCCCCGCTCATGAAAACTGCTTTTTAACCGCCTCGGAACGCGGCTTGTCGTTCTGCGCATCGACCAATCTAGACATTGAAGTCAGCCATTTGGTAAGAAGCGCGGCACATAAGGTTGGTCGCGAGAACTGAATTCGCAGAGGACAATATGGGTTGGTTAAACGGTTTCGGTTTGCTGTCCAACGACCCGGGACGGCCCCTTCATTATCGCTTTTTCAAACGGCAACGTCATCGGGTTAACGATATAATCGCAAAGAGTTCGTT
>CAZOLE010000102.1:0-7070 GCA_964580445.1 uncultured Porphyrobacter sp. | reverse complement strand
GTATTATAATCCCGCACGGCCTCATTGTATTTCGTGCGCGCATTGTCGATGCGGTTTTCGGTCCCTTCGAGCTGATCCATAAGGCCCAAGAACGCTTCTTGACTGCGCAGTTCGGGATAGTTTTCTGTCACCGCCATCAAGCGGGTGAGAACCGAGCTTAACTCGCCTTGCGCCTCTTCAAATGCCTCAAACGTATCAGGATCATTCAAGTCCTCAGCATCGATTTGGATTGAGCTCGCCCGCGCGCGGGCATCCATCACATCTTTCAAGATTTTGCCTTCCGAAGCGGCTGCTCCGCGCACAGTCGAAACCAGATTGGGGATGAGATCAGCACGACGTTGATAGGCGCTTTCCACGTCGGCCCATTCCGCTTTTGCGGCCTCTTCCTTCGTCGGCACCGAGTTAATACCGCACGCCGCGAGGCTCAACGAAATGGCCGCAGCCGCAAAGGCGCGGGGGATTGTCTTTAAATTCATATGGTTCCCTCCTGAATGGCGCGCAAAGCCGGTGAAAGCGCGCGCCCAAACTGTGTGCGTATTATAGATATAGCACACCACATTTCGCTTTCAAGCAGTGGTCGTGTTACATTCATTTGCTTGGCAATCGAATTTCGACCTGCAAGAGGAAATGTAACACATAAGAGGGGAACGTTATGCTTACAGAATTCAAGGACTTCATCGCTAAAGGCAACGTGATGGAACTCGCCGTTGCGGTTATCATCGCCGGCGCGTTTGCAGTTATCGTCGCATCACTTACCGCTGATTTGATTATGCCAATCGTTGGGATGATCTTTGGCGATGTTGATTTCAGCAACAAATACATCGTCTTGTCTGGCGAAGTCGAAGCGGGCGCAAGCCTCGAAGCGGCTCGCGCAGCCGGTGCGAATGTTCTGGCGTGGGGCGCATTTGTCACCGCCGTGATCAACTTCGTGATCTTGGCCTTCATCATCTTCATGCTGGTCCGTTATGCGGAGAAAGTTAAAGCCAAGATGGAAGGTCCGAAGGAAGAGGAAGATGCAGGTCCAAGCGAGATCGACCTGCTTACCGAAATCCGGGACGCGCTTAAGAAGTAAGAGCGTTTGAACTAACAAAGGCGCCCGTCCCGCAGATATCGCGGGGCGGGCGTTTTTGTTTGTGTTCGCCCATCCGGGCGAACTCCTCGGGGCAGCGCCTCAGCTTGCGCGACGGTGCCCCTGCGGGCGGCCCCTGGCCTCGCGGCTGCTAAGCAGCCGAACTGAATAATGTCGTTGATGGTTGGAAATGATCCAAGCCCGCTAGGGCTTGCGAGCGCGACTGCGCGGCGCAAGCAAAAAACTCACCCGGATGGGTGAGCGAAATGCAATAACACCACGCTCACTTCCAATTAATCTAATTCACGCTATATCGTTTGTGTCGGCTTGTCCGACTATGGCGATAAATTGCAGCGTGCAATAGGCACAACGGACCCGGGGGCAGTACCCGGCGGCTCCACCATAAACCTCTGATAAGAGGGTTTTGATGGGGACGAACTAGGATCGACGTGGGCTGAAAAGCGTTGTTTTTGCCCGGGCTGAAAACCCCGTAAAACTGTTCATCTTTATAAGTGCAAACGATAATGAAGCACTCGCTCTCGCAGCGTAATTTGATGGCCTAACGGCCTGAATTTACAAAGCTAAAGCGCGGTTGGACCCACCGGGCAACAGAAGCGGATTCCGGGGGCCCGGAGGAGCCTAGCAACAGAATCCTCCACCCTTAATGTCGTTGTAAGGGGGCACGGCGACTCCACAAGCGCGCCGGTCCTGCTCCTCCCGGAATCAATTTACGGGTAGCTAGCAACAGAAACCCTCACTTTTATTCAGATCACGGCATTTTCCAAAGTTCATAGAATTTGGACTTCGTTGGGACTGGGTCTGAATCTAAGTCTACACAGTCGACCTCAAGATCGTAGCGTTCAGCGATCTGCATCACGGCAGAGACTTTCGCTTCGATCTCTTTCCTATTGAGCGAGACTTCGAGCTTGGCATACATGAAGCCGCTTTCTGGGTGATTCAGGTTGAACACTCCCATTGCGGCTAACTCAGGGAAAGTCTCTCGCGTGCAACCCCCGGGGAGGCGCAGATAGAATGTCAGCCAAGCAATGTCTTCGAAACGATCATCATTCTGAGCATTGGTGATCGCTCCTTGGTCAATCATTGTTGGGGAGTGGCTGAACCACCTTCGCGCAATTCCGCTAATTCTTGCTTCGCTTTCAACCCATCCAAAATCGCAGCACCTGCAAGGAAAACCGCACCAGTTGCGGCCAGAAAGAGCAGTTGGCCGCCAAAGCCGGGATACTGCTGAAGATAGGCCGCGCCGCGCGATGTCGCGCCAAGCGCCAACGCATAGATAATGAGAAATGCCTCAATCCGGTTTTTGATTACGAACAGACGTCCGATCTTGCGCAGCATTTCCACTCCAAACGTTAACAATTTAAACAGCAAGCACCGTGCCAAGGACGGATTTGTGCGTGTTTCGTTGGTTAAGACAATGCGACTTGTAAACTGGCCCGACAGGGCTTGGCAATCGCGTTAACCCAAGACGGAGAGGTCCAAGGCACTGAGCAGTTGCGACCGAGCAGTAACCACGGACTGCGCCAATGCGTCTTTACCGATATCATTCGGGTCGATTTGCTCTGGCCAATGCTGTGCGATCACACTTTCCAACAGGTCCGCTTTGCTATCATCGAGCATAAATCGCGGATCGACGGTCGCCGGGTCGCACACGACTCGCAGTCGCAGACAGGCTGGCCCGCCGCCATTGGCCATGCTTTGGCGGACATCGACGGGTATCACATCCCGAATTGGTCCGTTTGAAGCCATCAATTGCTCGCAATAGGCCCACACCGAAGCGCTGTTGCGGCATTCATCGGGCACGATCAGCGCCATTGCGCCATCGGCTTGAGTAACCAGTTGCGCGTTGAACAAATAGGTGCGGATCGCCTCTTCGATGCTGACCGCCTCGCTTGGCACTTCGACCACTTCCAAAGCGGGGAACGCTGAGCGGATCGCATCATAAGCGTCGGTTTGATCGGCAAAGGCTTGCGCGTGAGTGAAGAGCACGCGCTCATTGGCGACTGCGACCACATCGTTGTGAAAGGCGCCCGCTTCGATGGCGGCGGGGTTTTGTTCGATGAACACGCATCGCGCCAGATCAATGCCGTGGGCGCGAGCGACGAGGCGGCTTGCTTGTTCGTGTTGGCGAGCCGGAAACTTGCCGCCGGGGCTGCCATAGACAAACACTTCAACGCCGGACGCGCCATGCCCTTCGCATAGTCGCATATGGTTGGCTGCCCCCTCATCTCCAAATGTTGGCGGGACAGCATCGTGCAGGGAAAAATGCTCTGTATTGGCGAACGCGACGGCTAGCTGTCGCTTGGTGTCCGGCCATTCTTGCGCGCGATGGAGCATCGTGATGAGGTTGGCTGGGGTCAGGTGGCATTTGCCGTCTGCGGTATCGGGCGCTGGAGAAACCGTCGCAGCATTGGCGGTCCACATGCTCGATGCTGACCAAGGTGCGGCGCGCAAAGCGGGGGCTTCGCTGCCATCGAGAGCGAGCGAGGCGGTGAGCGCTGAGTTGGGCCGGGGCAAGGGGAGCAAAAACCCTTGAACGCCAAGCCGCCCCAGATTGCCGCGCATTTTCGCGATGCCTTGGAGCGCGGCCGCGCGTGGGTAGGATGGATCACCCTTGTGATTAGCGCTTGCGATGTTGCCTAAGCTGAGACCAGCGTAATTGTGCGAAGGTCCAACGATCCCGTCAAAGTTTATCTCAACCAACGCGCTCAACGCCCAACACTCCAGATCGTATCGCCAGTGGTCACGTCCAACGCATCCGCAGCGGCGGCATCAATGGCTATCCCGCCGTCTCCATCCAGTACGCGCGCGCCAAAACAGGCGCGGAAATCTAGCAAGCTACCAGTGGCTAGTATCCCGCGCTCGCCTTCGGATACGTCCATATCTGTGATTGTCGCCTGCACGCTGTTCTTGACGCTAGTCACATCATCGGTTCGGGCAATCATCGCGGGTCCGCCGTCGAAAATGTCGACATAGCCATCATAACGAAAGCCCTCGTTTTCGAGCATCCGCATGGCGGCTCGGCCAGTTGGATGAGGGACACCGATGACGCTGCGCGCTGCTTCGCTTAGCATTGCTACATAGACCGGATGTTTGGGCATCAGATCGGCGATAAACTGATTGCCGTTGATCGCGTTGAAATAGTCCGCTTCTTGAAAGCCCATGCCGAAAAAGCGTCCGGCGACCCCGTCCCAAAAAGGCGAGCCGCCGCGTTCATCAATAATGCCGCGCAATTCTGCGATGGTCTTTTCAGCAAAGCGGGTGCGGTGCATTGCGATAAAGAGATAGCGCGAGCGTGCGAGCAGCAGACCAAGTCCTCCAGCGCGTTCATTGGGATGCAGGAACAGTCCGCCAACTTCGCTCATCCCTTCGAGATCGGTGGTGAGGCTAAGCAATTCGGCGCGCACAGTGCGGTCTAGTTCCTTGCTGTATTGTGTGAGTGTGTTCAACCGGTAGGAATAGAACGGCCATTGCTGCCCGACCTTGGTCATGAGCTGGCATGTGCCGCGCACGGTCTTTGTCGCGAGATTTTCCAGCACCAGCACAAACTGCTCATCAACCAACTCGTCTTCGGTGTTCGCAAAGGCCGCTTCGGCGCGTTCAAGCTTTTCCGACAAGGCCTTGCGATCGGCTGGTAGATTAGTGAAGCCGCCTCCGGTGAGCTTCGCCATCTCATAAAGGTGCTCAAGATCGGAGGTGCGCGCGGCGCGAAGACGAAAACTCATTGCATAGCTCCTTCAGCGAGACGCTGGATCACTCGGGCAGATAAGGCGGCGCGTTCGGCAAGACTTGGGACTATCAGAAATTCATCAGCTGAATGGATCGCTCCGCCGCGCACACCCATCGTATCGACCACCGGAACGCCGCAAGCGGCAATGTTGTTGCCATCGCATACGCCACCAGTCGATTTCCAGCGGATGTCCTGACCCAATTCCGCGCCGCACTGTTTGACTAAATCGAACAGTTTTTGGGCCTGGTCGTCGACGGGTTTGGGCGGGCGAGTCACACCGCCATGTCGGTGCGTTGTGACATCATGTTCAGTTTCAATACTGCCTAACAAAGCTTTGATATCAATATCAAAGCTCTCCATGATCTCTGTTGATTTTGGGCGTATGTTAAAACGCAGCACAGCATGGTCCGGAACGACGTTGTTAGGCCCGCCGCCTTCCAACTTGGCAGGGTTCACCGTGATATCTTCTCGCTCCAATTGTTTGAGGCGAAGGATTAGATCAGCGGCCGCGACTAGAGCGTTTCGACCTTCTTCAGGATTGCGCCCCGCATGGGCCGAGCGTCCTGTTAAAGTGATCGAATAATTGCCGGTACCCCCGCGGGCATGGGCAAGCGTTCCATCGGGCAGTGCCGCCGGTTCGTAAGTCAGCGCGGCAAGCTTTCCTTGTGCCATCTCGGCGATCAGATCGGCGCTGCCGAGTGATCCCGTTTCTTCATCCGAGTTGATGAGAACATCATAGCCAAGCGAACTTGCCGATGCGGTTTTCTCAAAGGCTAGCAACGCATGAAGGATAACGGCGATCCCGCCTTTCATATCGGCCACGCCGGGACCGTTCAGAACATCCTTTTCAAGCCAGCGCAATGTTTGGAAAGGATGATCCTTTGGAAATACGGTGTCCATGTGGCCGGTGAGCAGAATGCGGCGATTGGCGGTCGGACGAACACGCACAACAAGATGCTGACCATTCGCCTTTTGAAATTCTGATCCGTCGGCGGCAATCGCCGTGACAGAGGTCGGATCGACCAACTCCACTTCGCTGGGAAGGGCGGAGAAAACGTCTGCCAAAGCACTAGCTTGCGCTCGCAGTCCATCGAGGTTTCCTGACCCCGTATTGATTGCACACCACGCCCGGACTTGCTCCAGCATTGCCGTAGCGTCGAAATCTTCAGGGGTTATCGGTTTCATCTGCGAGCACCTCTAGCGGTCAAAATCGTACCTTCCAAGCCGTTGCAATTGGGCGGCGCATTATTCATAGGACAAAAAGTCCTCCTCCCCGGGACCCAACACGAATGGTGTCATGAGGACTACAGATGACTGACAGACTTGATCGCGCTGGTTTGGCCGTTGATGCGGCGCTGGCAACCTTTTTGGAAACGCAGGTTTTGGCCCCTCTAGGGCGCGATGCTGATGCGTTTTGGTCCGGATTTGCCGCGCTCCTAAGTGAGTTTGCGGCTCGCAATCGGCAATTGCTGGATGTCCGTGAGCAGCTTCAGATGGCAATTGATGCTTGGCATGCCGAAAACAAAGGCGTGCCGCACGATTATGCAGCATACACGGCGTTTCTGCGGACAATCGGCTATCTTGTTCCCGAGCCTGGCGACTTCACTATTGGCACGCAGAATGTCGATCCCGAAATCGCGACTATGGCGGGACCACAACTGGTAGTTCCAATTCTCAACGCGCGCTTCTTGTTGAATGCGGCCAATGCGCGTTGGGGAAGTCTATATGACGCGCTTTATGGCACAGATGCGCTGGATGCGCCGCCTGCCAAGCCGGGCGGCTATGACAAAGTTCGCGGCGCTGCGGTAATTGCGCGCGGGCGCGAGTTTCTCGACGCTGCGGTTCCATTGGCAGAGGGCAGCTGGGCCGAAATCGAAACGCTCTCAGCTGGCAATGGCAAATGGATCGCTATTGCGGACAACGCGCAATATGTGGGCAAGACAGAGAAGGGCCGATTGTTTAAGAACAATGGCCTCCACATTGAGATCGTGTTTGATCCCGATGATCCGATTGGTCAGGATGACCCTCTCGACATCGCCGATATCAATATCGAAGCGGCCCTGACCACTATTGCCGATTGCGAAGACTCGGTTGCGGCGGTCGATGCCGAAGACAAGCTGATCGCCTATACCAACTGGCTTGGCGTTGTTCGCGGCGACCTGACAGAGAGTTTTGAGAAGGGCGGCAAAACGCTCACGCGCTCTTTGAACGCAGACAAGATCTATAAAGACGGTGCAGGCGATGAGCAAAGCG
>CAZOLE010000101.1:0-7077 GCA_964580445.1 uncultured Porphyrobacter sp. | reverse complement strand
GCGCGTTATTCCCCATTTCCAACAAAGCCAAATCTACTGATCCCGGATGCCTTGATGACCTGAAGCATCTGAGTAGAAACGTCATAAGGTGCATTTGGAGACAGCTCTGATTGCAACAACGGTTCTTTCGTCAGCCGTTTTGTATCTTCGAGCAATTGCGCTAGCTCATCCATAGTGATCGCGTGATCATTCCACCGGACCCGACCATCATCGTCGACCGCCAACACATTTATTTCGGGATTTATCGTTGGGCTGACTTGGCTGAGTGTAGGGTTGTTTGGTTGCACACAAGCTGTCGCCCCCAGCACTAAGATTGCCAAAACGAGCGCATTTGCTCGCCGAAGTAAGCCTAAACTCACAGCCCAAAGTCCTTGTGCTGTGCCAGCCCGGCGAATGCGAAGCCCTTCGCGCCTTCTTGTCGGATCAGTGAAATCACTTGCGCCGAAGTGTCGTAGCTTGCTTGTGCGTTGGGCTCGAACCGCAAACTCGCTGGCGTTTCGCGTTCGCTTGCCGCGGCGACTTGCACGCGGAGTTGGTCACCGGAGACTTCCTCGCCGTTCCAATAGAGTTGATCGTTAGCATCAATGGTGACGACATTCGTGTCGCGAATTTCGAGTGGCTGTTGGCCAGTGGGCAAGTCAACCGGGGTCACATGCGTCTGAACCGGGATGGCGAGGATCATCATGATCAACATCACGAGCAGCACGTCGATAAAGGGGGTGACGTTCATTTCGCCCATCGCGGCTTTGCGCGGGCCATAAAGGTTCTTGCGTGCGACTTTCAAAGGCATGAGCTTGTCTCCTTCAGAAGCGTCGGCCGATCTGTGACCGACGCCAAGGAGTCTATCAGACAAGCAATAGGTCGCCTAACGCGTACCGGTATGCGGGGTGCAACGGATTGTTGGTTAGCCTCAAGCGCCAGCGTTCGCATTCGCTCACTTGGCTATCCTCAGGGGCCCCGTCGCCTTCGGCGCCACCCCTGCGGTCGCGCAGTCGCGCTCTGGCTCGCCTGCTCGGCTCGCCGCTATTCCAAGGCGTCTATTCGCCACGACCTTTGGGCAACGAAAAAGGGCGGCTCCCGCTAAGGTGCCGCCCTTTGGACTTTTCGCTGTTTAGGATCAGCTTATTGCTGACCGCCTGCTCCGGGCCCGGCAGTGCCAAACACGCGGTACTTTTCGTTTCCGACAAAACCGAACTTGGTGACGCCAGACGCTTTGATGATCTGGAGAACTTGGGCTGACAATTCGTAACTGGCTTGACCAAATGGTTCGAATTGCAGTTCAGGCTCCGGAGTCAAGCTTCTGGTCTCGTTCAGCAGCGTCACGAGCTGACCGCTATTGACCTGATCGCCATTCCACAGAATTTGATCGGTCGGTGTAAGCAGAACCTTGTTCTTCACCGGGTCAATCTCAGTCTCAGGTGGCGGCGGGTTGCCTTGCGGCAAGTCAATATCGACCGAGTGGGTCGCCACCGGGATGGTGATGATGAACATGATCAAGAGAACGAGCAAAACGTCGATCAACGGCGTCATGTTCATGTCGAGCATTGGTTCGCCGTCGAGTTTACCTCCGGACATACCCATATGCGTTACTCCTTAGCTGGGCTGCCTACTATTAGGCAGCACACTGAATTAGATGCCAGGCTCAACCGGGTTCGAGATGAACCCGACGGTTGGATAACCAGCGGCTTGAATGTTGAAGATCGTGCCCGCGACACAGCGCCAAGGCGCGTTAACGTCGCCGCGAATGTGAACCTGAGGGATCAGGTCTTCATTGCCCGGTTGAAGCAGTACTTCGACACCACCAGCACGCTCAATGATCGCTTCGAGGCGTTTGAACGCTTGGTCATACAGTTCTTGCGAAGTTACCGGTGTGGTATTGTTAAAATACACACGGCATTCGCCACTGCGCGACGCGCCTTCAAAGCCCGGCTCACCCGCGTTGCGACCCGCAGCATCGGATGTGCTTACTGTGAGCAGCAGGTTTTCAACCTTATCTTTGGATTCAAGCGATTCAAAGACCGGAATCTTTAGTTTCTCGATGGTCTGAATGGCCACCGGAACCGCGATAAGAAAGATGATCAGAAGCACCAGCATAACGTCCACAAGTGGCGTTGTGTTGATGTCGGACATTGGGGTTTCGGCCCCGCCGCCAGTCGAAATCGCCATTACAAATTCCCTATCTGCTTGGCAAAAGTGTTTTTTGCGTCGCGCCGTTATTGGCGCTCCTCTCAAGCTGTGCCGGATCGTGTGACCCGGCGGGGCTGGGGGCACTCATCAAAGTGCCCCCGGGCCCATACGGCTTACTTACTTCTTCAGCGGTGCTGCGCCAGTTGGCTTAACAGGCGCCTTAGCCGCGGTGCGCGCTGCAGGTGCGGCAGTCACAGCTGGCTTAACTGCGCCATCCGAGCTGATGTAAGCAAGAATGTCGGTTGAGAAGCTGTGTAGCAGTTCAGAGATGCGACGGTTGCGCGACTGCAGCCAGTTAAAGGCAAGCACAGCAGGAACAGCCACGATAAGACCAATCGCGGTCATGATCAGCGCTTCACCAACCGGACCCGCAACCTTATCGATCGATGCCGAACCAGCGATACCGATATTGATCAGTGCGCGGTAGATCCCGATCACGGTGCCGAGCAGACCAACGAACGGTGCGGTTGCGCCGACCGATGCGAGGAATGGCAGGCCGCCTGAAAGCGATGAGTTGATTGAGTCTTCCGAACGTTGAAGCGACCCATGCATATAGTCATGTGCTTCGAGGCTATCGGTCATCTTACCGTGCTCTTCCTGAGCCTTAACAGCATCGTCAGCAATCTGACGCCATGCGCTGTTCTTTTCGAGCTTCTTAGCGCCTTCGGCGAGCGTAGGAGCGCGCCAGAACGTGCTTGGAACAGTCTTATACTGCTTCATGACCTTGTTCTGCTCAAGGAGCTTGGTGAACAGGATGTAGAAAGAGCCGATGCTCATAATGATCATGACGGCAAGGATGGCCCAAGCAACTGGCCCGCCCTCTTTCATGGCTTCGACAAAGCCGAACTTGTTTACTGGAGCCTCAGCGGCTGCTGCGATTGTAAGAAGGTTCATTGCGAAAAGTCCTCTTAAGTAAATTTCCCGATGGGTTTGGCTCGTTCCCTCTGAGCCGCTCCCGTTTGTTTTATCAATTCAAGCGATAAGTGATCGAAGTGGACAGCGACCCAGTGGTCGGATTGCCTGCGCGATCCTTAGCTGGATTGTATCGAGCGTGTCGACGCATTCCCTGACACGCAGCCCGATCAAGCGCGCTTGATCCACTCGGCCGAGTAACCGAACAGGCGGTCACACGTCCATTGGCTCCGATCGTTACCGCTACGCCCACAGTGCCCTCTTCCTCGCGACGGATTGCGCTTTGAGGATAGTTCCCCTGAATCCGGCCAGCCCAACGGCTTTGGTTCCGCGGCGTTGCAGGAGCCGAAAGATCAGGCGGAGGCGGTGGAGGCGGAGGCGCTGGTGGTGGAGGCGTCGGCGGAGGCCCCGGTGGTGGCCCAGGCGGCGGATTAAGCGGGGCTGGCGGCGACGGTGGCGGAATATCCTGCTGCGTCTGAACGGGGTCAGGTCGCTGCGTCAAAGAAACCGGTGGAGGCGGCGCTACTGGTGGTGGCGGTACCGTTTCCTCTGGTTGCTCTTCAGGCTCTTCCTCCGGCTCCTCTTCAGGCTCCGGTTCGTCAATGTCGACAGTAGTCACTTTCTCGATCTGCTTCTTCACGGCGTCGATCGTGAGACCGAATACCATGGCTAAGCCTATTCCCGCGACGATACTGATAGAGATAATGAGGGCGAGCAGCTTATTGCGCGTCAATCCCTGTTGGTCAGCGTAGGACATCCAGTCGCTTTCTCTCCATAACTTTGCCGGAGCGACCCGGCACAACTCTCACACCCGGTCTTTGAAGGCCGTGATGCAAATCCCAAAATTCTTGGTCCTGCCGATTCGGTTCAAAAACGAGCAAAACTCTTTTGCTCTTCCTGTCCCAATCAGACCGCCTGCACTTAACGTGCGCGGCGCGGCCCTCAGCATGCAACAATTTGTCCCCAAATCAACTGCATGCATTTCGAGCTTTAACGGCCAACACTTAGGCAATCAAACGCTTTATCGGTTCAGCGGTGATTCACAGCCGATAGACTGTACTGATTTCGGGCGTAAAAGGTGCCATAAAGACCAACGCAAAGCCTGTCAGGATCAGTTGAGATGAAGCCGGTTAAGAGAAGTTTAACATGGAAAATCAAGCAAATGGCTTGGGCGTTCACGGCTATTCCCGTTTGTGCGTTGATAGCAGGCGTTGGCCATGCACAGAATTTTCAGAATGGCTCAAATTTGCCAGCCGTAACACCGCATGAAGCGGCGTCTTACGCCGATTTAGTGGCGTTGGCTGATCGAAGTGAGATGGTAATCCGAGCACAGATTCGCCGCCAAACGACCGTACAGCCGGAACGTGCGCCTGGGCTCGCGCCCGGATTCGCTCGACTTTATATACAGGCACGCACGCAAGCTTTGATTGCAGGCAATAGAGGTATCGCTCAGGAGTTCGCGTATCTCGTCGATGTGCCGCTGACCGCCAAAGGCAAGCCGCCTAAGCTTAAGAAGACCGAAGTGTTGCTGTTTGCCAATCCCGTTGCAGGGCGGCCGGGCAATATTCAACTCTCCGGAAAATCCGCTCAGTTCGCCTACTCGCCCATGCTTGAACAGCGAATCACCCCAATCTTGCGTGCGTTGATTGCTGCCGATGCGCCGCCAGTTGTTACCGGCATTTCCGATGCACTCGCTGTTCCCGGCACGCTCGTTGGCGAATCGGAAACGCAAGTGTTCCTCAGCACGCTTTCTGGTGCGCCCGTGTCACTTACTGTCACTCGCCGTCCGAATCAGGCGCCTAGCTGGGGCGTGTCATGGGGTGAGATTATTGACGCATCCGCTCGCGCACCCCAGCCGGGTAGCTTGCAATGGTATCGCCTAGCGTGCGCATTGCCTGCCAATCTTCCGAGCAATGCCAATCTCGCTCGCGATCCGGCGGCCCGACGGCTCGCCACGCAGGATTACACCTACGTGATGGAGCAATTGGGGCCTTGCGGGAAGCGCGTGACTTAGGCGACCTCATCGCTCTGAATTCGAATGCTGCCTTGCCCAACGCTTGACCCGAGCGGTCAGCGGGCTAAGCGCTCCGGCTCTGATTGACCGCTAAACGGAGCGTGAGAGTGCCTGATAGTTCTGCCCCACTTAGGATCGCCATCGCTGGACTCGGAACGGTGGGTGCGGGCGTAATTCGCTTGCTTGGCACGAATGCGAACCTCATTGCCGCACGCGCAGGTCGAGCGATCGAAGTGGTTGCGGTGAGCGCGCGTGATCGAACCAAAGATCGCGGTATCGACCTCACCCAATATGCTTGGGAAGACGATATGACTGCGCTCGCGAAGCGCGATGATGTCGACGTGGTGGTAGAGTTGGTCGGGGGCTCAGATGGCCCTGCTTTGGCATGTTCGCGGGCTGCACTGAATGGTGGCAAGGGCCTCGTGACCGCCAATAAGGCGATGATCGCGCATCACGGGCTTGAACTGGCCGAGGTTGCCGAAACCAAGAACGCTCCGCTCAAGTTTGAAGCCGCAGTCGCTGGCGGCATTCCCGTGGTCAAAGGTTTACGCGAAGGAACCTCAGCCAACGCGCTGACCAATGTTTATGGCATTCTCAACGGCACCTGCAATTACATCTTGACCGAGATGGAAGCGACCGGCGCGGACTTTGACGAAGTGCTGAGTGCCGCGCAGCGGCTGGGCTATGCCGAATCTGACCCGACATTTGATATTGAAGGCATTGATGCAGCTCACAAGCTGTCGATTCTTGCTGCGATTGGCTTTGGCGTACGGGTCGATTTCGAAGCAGTGCGCACCACAGGCATCGTACAGGTTCGCGCGGCCGATATCGCGCAGGCTGATGCTTTGGGCTTTGTGATCCGTTTGATCGCTCAGGCTGATGTTGAGGGCGACGGTGACAATGCGCGGCTGTTGCAGCGTGTGCGTCCATGTCTCGTGGCAAAGGATCACCCGCTTGCCCCGGTTGATGGACCAACCAATGCGGTGGTGGCTGAAGGCAATTTCTCTGGTCGCTTGTTGTTCCAAGGTGCCGGTGCAGGCGATGGGCCAACCGCAAGTGCGGTGGTTGCTGACCTTATTGATATTGCGCGGTCTGAGGCGTCAGGAGGCGAAGTGGGCGCGCCGTTTTCCATCCCGGTTGCGCAGTTGGCCGCACTTGCGCCTGCTGAGCCCGGACATCGCACAGAGCGCACTTACTTGCGCTTCACAGTAAATGATCGCCCAGGCGTTCTGGCAGAGATCACGGCGGCAATGCGCGATGGCGATGTGTCGATTGAGAGTCTTATCCAGCCAGGCCGCGCCCGCGAAGGCGGCGAAGTGCTTGTAGCGATGGTCACCCACGAAGGCCCTGAAGGTAATGTTCGGCGCGCTTTGGAGCTGCTCGAAGGTTCAGAAAGTCTGACCGGCGAACCTTTGGTTATGCCGATTCTGCCGAACTGACGACTATTTCAGCCTATTTGGGCTGCTGATAGGTGGGCGGCGGCAGGCCAAGCGCTTCACGGCGCTTCCTGACTTCCTCTTCGGTTAATTCTTCATTTTGCCCAAGCGGCTCAAGCCCGCGCGCAATCCGGTCTGCATCTGATCCCGCCGGCGCTTCGGGCAGAGCTTCGACGTCTATGATGAGCGCAGGCGGTTTTGGGCAAGGCGGGACAAAGCACAGACCACCTACCGTTGCTGGCCCGCGAAAGATGCCAGCGCCCGCGACGTCTGGCGCGCGGATATCACCTGCAAAAGCGGTTTCTTCCGCATAGCGCTTCCGGGCGGCGTCTCGGTTACCGCTATAATAATTGCCGGGGTCTTCGCCCGATTGCGCGCAGACGATGATTTCGTCTGAAACAAGGGCGGCCTCGGCTTCGCTTTCGCACTGGCGCAACTCGGCTTCGCTGAGCGGTTCGCGCCCCTTAGGTGGTACGAGAATATCAATGACGACTGGGTCGTCGGCGCTCTCGCTCTCGGTTGCGGCTG
>CAZOLE010000100.1:0-7080 GCA_964580445.1 uncultured Porphyrobacter sp. | reverse complement strand
GCCGTTCGATCACGTTTTCAACGCGGACGGCACATACAAATCTCCAGATGCATTAAGGCTGGCCCTTGAAACCGCCGGACTTGATTTGGCGCGCCCTATCATCACAAGCTGCGGCAGCGGCATCACCGCCAGCGTTTTGTTGTTCGCTTTGCACTTGGTCGGTGTCGACAACGCATTGCTCTATGATGGAAGCTGGGCGGAATGGAGCGCGGATCCAAATACGCCAAAGGCTCAGGGGCCGGCATGACTAAGGATAGCGATAACAAACATAAGCTAGGCGACGGGACAAAGGCTGCTCACGCAGGGCGGCGCAAGGAGTGGACTGGCGCAGTGGTGAACCCGCCTGTGTGGCGCGCATCAACGCATCTCTATGATAGCGAAGCCGACCGAAAGGCTGCGCTCAAATCAAACGAAGATGGCGACTTCTTCTACGGCCGCCGGGGCGCTCCGACCCAATGGGCGTTGGCACAAGCGCTGACTGAGTTAGAGGCAGGGGCGCATGGCACCGTGCTTTACCCAAGCGGTGTCGCGGCGATTGCTGGATGCTTGCTGACAGTGCTTAAACCCGGCGATACGCTGCTTATGACAGACAATGCCTATGACCCTTCGCGGTCGATGGCGACCGGCCTGCTCAAGCGCATGGGGATCACTGCGCGCTTTTTCGACCCTCTCGAACTCGATACACTTCCCGCCCTTTTCTGCGACAACACCAAGGCTGTTTGGTTGGAAAGCCCCGGTAGCCTGACCATGGAGGTTTGCGACGTGCCTGCATTGGCAAACATTGCACGCGAGCATGGCGCGGTGAGCATGGTCGACAACACTTGGGCAAGCTCGTTGGGGTTCGCCGTATTGGAGCATGGGTGCGACATCGCGATGATGAGCCTTTCCAAACATGTGGGAGGGCATTCGGACGTGATGATGGGTTCAGCTAGTGCCGGTGAACGCTGGTATCGAGCCTTGCGGCGGACCGCGCAGGCTTTGGGTCATGTAGTGTCTCCTGATGATGCAGCGCTCGCTGCGCGCGGGCTGCGGACCATGCCCATGCGCCTTGAACGCGGCGCTTCAGGCGCGAGGAGGATCGCTGAATGGCTCTGCGAACAGCCACAGGTTGAGCGCGTTATGTGTCCACTGTTACCGACCGATCCCGGACATGGACTTTGGTCGCGCGACTTTTCCGGTGGGTGCGGTTTGTTCAGTTTTACTCTTGCCAGCCAAGATCCCGAGACTGCAGCAAGGGTAGTCGACACCCTCGAACTGTTCGGCATCGGTTATAGCTGGGGCGGGTTCGAAAGCCTCGCACTCGCTATCGTCCCGCATGAATATCGCTCGGTCATGCCCGCACCCACACGCGCTGGCGCTTCGCCTGCAATACGTTTATCAATCGGTTTGGAAGAGCCTGCCGATCTGATCGACGATCTGGAGCAAGCTCTAAAGCAGGTGATCATAGCATGACAGCAACACCGACCTCGCTTCCCTCGGATACAACTGAGACAACTGATCCTTCGTCTGAGCCAGATACTGACAACAGTGAAGCTGTGGTTGGAGAGGACGGCCCAGCACCTGAAGCGTCACCCACAGCGGAACCAGAAACCGCGTCAGAAGAACCCGTAGAGGCCATTGAAGCGACAGAGGAACTGGTCGAAGGCGTTGGCGCGCAAAACGAAACCGCCGGCGCGGTGCTAGAAGGCATTCAATCGGTCGCGATAGACTTTGGCAGTGTCCGAGTATCCCTGCTTGACGTCATTCTAGTAATCGGCGTCGTCCTTCTTGTATTCACTGCTGCATGGCTTCTTACTCGGGTTTGCGGAAGTATAATCAAACGTATGACGGGGTTGGACAGCACGCAAAAACTCCTCGCGGAAAAACTCAGTACGGTTGCGATCTGGGCGGTCGCGTTCCTAGTCGGCATTGATGCGCTTGGTATTGACCTTACCGCGCTCGCATTCTTTGGCGGCGCCTTTGGCCTCGCTATTGGTTTCGGCCTCCAGAAAACGTTCGGTAACCTCATTTCGGGCATTCTTTTGCTGCTCGATAAATCGATTAAGCCGGGCGACGTTATTTCCGTGACTGATCAAGCAGGCAATGAAAGCGTCGGACAAATCCGCAAGATTGGTATCCGCGCGATTTCGGTGATTACTCGCGATCAGACGGAACATCTTATTCCAAACGAAAACCTGATGATTAATCAGGTGGTGAACTGGTCCTACAGCTCCAAAGATGTACGCGTTAAGGCCCCGGTAGGCGTTTCTTACAACAGTGATTTGAAGCTAGTGAAAAAGCTGCTTTATCAAGCGGTGGAAGATACTGACCGCATTCTCAATCGCCCTCCTCCGAGCGTTAACATCATGGAGTTTGGCGATAACTCAGTGAACCTAGAGGTCCGATTTTGGATCCGAGACCCTGAAGGCGGCATCGCGAACATCCGGTCCGACGTCTATATGCGGATCTGGGAATTGTTCGAGAAGCACAAGATCAATATCCCGTTCCCGCAACGCGATTTGCATCTTCGATCAAGTGAACAAATGGAGCGATTGATCGACGTTCTCTCGGATGGGAAACAAGGCAAGACTTAACCGCAATAGCTTTGCTTGAGTGCCCGCAATCGATTCTCGCTGGTTTTGCAGCGGGTGACGCGCCATCTGGCTCTTATGGAAAGAAGCGGAACCATATATCTCGTTGGCGCAGGGCCGGGTGATCCCGACCTTTTGACGCTGCGCGCGGCGCGCTTGATCGAGACTGCGCAATTGCTGGTGCATGACGGGCTGGTCTCGAAAGAGATATTGGCGCTTGCGCCTGTAACTTGCGAATTGATCTCGGTTGCAAAGAGCCGCGCGCGCCATACTCTGCCCCAGGAAGACATCAACGCTCTGCTCGTGCGCGAAGCACAAAGTGGCCGCGATGTTATCCGACTTAAAGGCGGCGACCCGCTGATCTTCGGACGTGGCGGCGAAGAAGCCGAATTGGCCCGCGCGCATGGTGTGGCAGTTGAAATCATCCCCGGCATATCAGCCGCAAATGGCGCAGCCGCGGCTGCGCAAATCGCGCTGACCCACCGCGACGCTTCAAGTATTGTCAGCTTTGTTGCTGGACAGTGCAAAGGCCTGTCAGAACAGGATTGGACTGGCTTAGCTGGAAAAGGGCGCACGCTTGTCATCTATATGGGTGTCAGAACCGCTCCACAAATCGCCGAGAAGTTGATGGCCGACGGCTTGGCCCCGGACGTCCCCGTCGCTGTGATCGAGAACGCTGCGAGACCCGATATGCGCGTCGTACGCGGGCCACTAGCTGGGCTGCCGGATTTGGTCACGCGCGAGTGCATCAAGAGCCCTGCCCTGATCGTCATCGGAGACGTGACCGCTCGCAACAATCTCACCCTTGGTCAAACAGCTTTGGAGGCTGTGCAATGAAAATCCTGACCGGCAATGACCTAAAAACCGGCGAAGTGACTTGGTGGAACGGCGAAGGCTGGTCCTTGCATGTGGACGATGCGGTCGATGTTGGCGAGGCAGCAGAAGAAATCCTCGCCCGCGAAGAAGCCGCACGTCGCGTCAATGTCGCCTATGCGATCGAAGCGGAGGTTACCGAGGACGGTGTGCGCCCTGCGCATATCAAAGACCGTGTGCGCGCGCTTGGTCCTACTGTTCGACCTGACCTGACACTCAAACCCAAAGACCCCGAAGCGATTGACTGGGTAATCTGATGTACAAATACGATTCTTATGACCAAAAAATGGTCGATGCTCGCGTTGAAGAATTTCGCGATCAGGCCCGCCGTCGGCTTGAGGGCAAGCTCACCGAAGACCAGTTTAAGCCGCTGCGTTTGATGAACGGGCTTTACCTGCAATTGCATGCCTACATGCTGCGCGTGGCTATCCCTTATGGCACGCTCAATTCGCAGCAGATGGCGATGCTTGGCGATATCGCGGACAAGTATGACCGCGGTTATGGCCACTTCACAACCCGGCAGAACATTCAATACAATTGGATCAAGCTGGAGGACGCCGCCGACATTCTTGCGGACCTTGCGACCGTTGAGATGCACGCGATCCAAACCAGCGGCAATTGCATCCGCAACATCTCGTCCGATCATTTCGCAGGTGCTGCGCATGATGAGTTGATCGACCCACGCCCTTATGCAGAGCTGCTGCGTCAATGGTCGAGCTTCCATCCGGAATTCACCTATCTCCCGCGCAAGTTCAAAATCGCCGTAATTGCAGCCGAAAAAGACCGCGCGGCGATGCGTCTGCACGATATCGGCATACAAATAGTCGAACAGAACGGTGAGATTGGCGCGCGCTTCTATGTCGGTGGCGGCATGGGGCGAACCCCAATGATCGCGCCGATGATCCGTGACTTTGTGCCACTGGATCAGCTGGTCACCTATGCCGAGGCGTGCCTGCGCGTCTACAACCGCTATGGTCGGCGCGACAACAAGTACAAAGCCCGCATCAAAATCCTCGTCCACGAATTGGGCAAGGAAGAGTATACGCGGCAAGTCGAAGAGGAATTCGCGCACCTGCTCGAACAGGGCATTGAACCTCCGCTTGCTGAGCTGGATCGGATCAAACCGTTCTTTGCCGACCCCTCGTTTGAGGATGGGCCAAAGACGTTGGACCGCTCGGATCCAGATTTCGCGCTATGGGTTGATCGTAACACCGTGCGCCACAAGCATGACAGCTATGTCAGCGCGGTAATTTCACTAAAGCCTGTGGGCGGTATTCCTGGCGATGCAACCAGCGACCAAATCCGTTTGATGGCAAAGCTCGCAAAGCAATACAGCTTTGACGAATTGCGGGTCATGCACACCCAGAACATTGTCCTGCCGCATGTGAAGATTGCCGATCTACACGCGCTTTGGACGCAGCTGGAAGCAGCGGACCTGGGCGCGCCCAATCTCGACACGGTTGAAGATATCATTGCCTGCCCTGGCCTCGATTACTGCGCGCTCGCCAATGCCCGCTCGATCCCTGTCGCACAGCGCATTTCGGAGAACTTCGCGGCAAACGGCCGGACCGAAGAATTGGGCGAGTTAAAACTCAAAATCTCCGGCTGTATCAATGCCTGCGGGCACCACCATGCCGGACATATCGGCATTCTGGGCGTGGACCGCAAAGGCAAAGAGAACTTCCAGCTTTCGCTAGGTGGCAGCGAAGCCGAAGATGTGAGCCTTGCGAAGATCACTGGCCCCGGCTTCGACGAAGACGGCGTGGTCAAAGCAGTTGAGACCGTGACGGATGTCTATCTCGCCAGCCGCGAAGATGGCGAGCGTTTCCTCGACACATACCGCCGGATCGGCATGGCCCCGTTTAAGGAGGCGCTCTATGGATAACCCTCTAGGCACGTCACCTGACGAGGTTCAATTCCGCTTCCGTAATGATGAACCTGCCGATCACGGTACGGTCACAGTTGATGCTGCGTTGGATCAAAGCAACGCAACCGCCGTTCGGATCGAACCGGGCGATGATGCGCGCCTGCTTTTGCCATTCCTCGACCGACTGGCGCTGGTTGAAGTCAACTTCCCCAGCTTTGCCGATGGGCGCGGCTACTCAGCAGCCCGCATTCTGCGCGAAGCGGGATATGAAGGCGAGTTGCGCGCAGTTGGCGATGTTCTAATCGACCAACTGAGCCACATGCGCCGCTGCGGATTTGATGCCTTTGCGCCGGACCAAACGCTAGATACGGACGACGCGGCGCGCGCATTTGCGACGTGGGACGATGTCTATCAAACCGCCACAGATACCCGCCGGACAATTGCGGAGCTTCGCCATGAATGAAGTGCGCAAGATAGATAGGATTGCGACCGGCCCGCGCTTTACCGACCATGATGCTGTGCGTCTCAACCGGATGTTCCGCGGCTCATCTACGCAGGAGATGCTAGCCAGCTTGATCGAAGACAATCTCGCAGGGGAGATCGCGGTTGTCTCCAGTTTTGGCGCGGAGAGCGTGGTTCTCTTGCACCTGATCGCGGGGGCCGATCCGAACATTCCGGTGCTGTTTCTTGAGACAGGCAAGCACTTTGGCGAAACGCTGACCTACCGCGATGAAATCGTCGCAAAGCTGGGTCTGACTAATCTCGTTAATCTGACACCTGATGAGGACGAACTCGCCGCCAAGGACGAGACAGGCCTGCGCTGGTCTTATGACCCTGATGGGTGCTGCGAAATTCGTAAGGTCAAGCCGCTTGCCAAAGCGCTGGCAGAATACGATGCGAGCTTCACCGGGCGTAAAGCGTTTCAGTCGTCGACCCGGGCAAATCTTCCCCGGTTTGAGGTCGATACGAGCGATGAGCAAGGACGGCTGAAGATCAACCCGCTGATCGACTGGTCGGGCGCTGACATTGCTGCCTATATCGAAGAGCATGATCTGCCCCGTCACCCACTTGTGGCGGAA
This sequence comes from uncultured Porphyrobacter sp., assembly GCA_964580445.1. Classification (GTDB taxonomy): domain Bacteria; phylum Pseudomonadota; class Alphaproteobacteria; order Sphingomonadales; family Sphingomonadaceae; genus Erythrobacter. The sequence goes on along the minus strand of CAZOLE010000100.1, from coordinate 691 downwards.
GGCTATCCGTCAATCGGTTGTGCGCCGTGCACCAACAAGGTAGCCGACGGCGAAGACGCCCGCTCCGGCCGCTGGGCCGGCTGGGACAAGACCGAATGCGGCATCCACAAACCCGGTGAGGAACCGTTTCTTTAGGGGGTCAGTTGGCTCTCTAGACGTTCGATTGTCGCCGTCTCACCGGTTTGAGAATTGGTGGAAATCCATGTGCCGTCGTCGCTGATCTCTTCGAGATAGCAAATTTCGTCGGCGTCATCGGAATTGGCTAGAAAGCACAGTTCGGATGGCGACTTCTGCGTCCAATTGCCCTCTTCAATGGTGCTTCCTGCTTCGTCGGCAAAAACATAGGTGCCGTCCTCAAGAAGCTCTTCGATCAGTACGGACCCATTTTGGTCAACCGCGCGGTATGATCCAACAGACGGCGCACCATCGGCAGCCACAGTTTCTGTGGCTGTGGTTTTTGAAGTGTTTGTATCTGAAGAAGTTTCCGTTTCAGCCTCATTCCCACACGCAGCAAGGCACACTATGACGGTGGCCAACAGAGTGGTCTTCATAGTAATTTCTCCAAACAACGCGATGCTACGCAAATCCGATAACCGGCTTAGCGTAGACGAGAACGGCGTAGCTAAAGCCAGCCCTGTTTTTCGTACCACTGCGCGGTTGAAGTCAAGCCCTCTTCGCCGCCAACTTCGGG
>CAZOLE010000099.1:0-7103 GCA_964580445.1 uncultured Porphyrobacter sp. | reverse complement strand
GCCCGAAAGCGCTGTCAGATTAGGCTCCGAAAGCGTGGTCACAAGACCAAGCGTTTCAGCCAGATCAAGTGCGCCCAGCACGTTAATACCGAACAACTCGCCGAGGCCAGCCAACGAAGTTCCACCTTCCGAGTTCACTGATGGACCAACGATTTGACTGCCGTCTGGGAAGGTAAAGGACGTTTGCGCGGCCCCGTTCCCAGCGCCCAATGGGCCACCGAAGTTAAATGCGTCGCCGCCGATGGGCCGGCCAGTGCCGACACCGAAACGGAAACCATCCGTGCCGTCCGCTGTTTGAAGGTTGCCACCGATCTCTCTTATGAGTGAACGGCTGACTTCTGCGAAGGTCACTTTCAGATTGACCTGCAAAGGTGTCGCTGTTTTCAGGCGGCTAATCACGTTGGCGTCATCGCCTAGGAACGCTGTTACCAGACGCTCAGCTTCCGCTGCGTCTTCTGGATTTTTGACCGTTCCAGTCAAAAGCACAGTGTTCGCGCCCATGGTTGATACGCCGATTTTTGCTTGCGGCATCGCCAAGGCCATCATCTGATCGATGCTGCCGATGTTTGAACCAACGCGGACATTGGCTGACCAAATCACACGGCCACCTGCGTCGCTCGCATAGATAGTGGTCTCGCCGCCTGACTTGGCAAAGACATAAAGCTGACTCTGTGACTTGACCTGAACGTCAGCGACTTCTTCGTTTGCAACGAAGATGTCGGCCATCGAACCGGGCACTTGGATCAGCTCACCACGACCGATCGAAAGGACGATGTCCTGCGATGGGCGGACGCTTTGCTGTGCGGTTGCTGTGCCGCTAGGAATAGCTGCAAGCGGCAGCGCAGCCATGCTTGCTAGCATCAATTTAGCAGTGAAGCGTTTCATCTTCTTGCCCCCCCAGGGCTTGCCAATAAGCTGGCGATTGTCCGCGTTTGCGGCGGTGATACGATTGGTTTGGAATGGCATGATCATATTCCTCAGCGGATAACCGCGCCTGAGTTACGCAGCGCTGCGCCTGGGCCGGTTGCATTGCCAACTGAAACCTCAGTGGTGGTCTTGCCCCGAGTGACGCGAACGCTCGGACCGGCTGGCCTTGAGCTTGTCGCTGGAGCAGGTCGGCCAGTTGCACGAGCACGGGCAGCGTTCTGATCGTCACGGCGTTTCTGTTCCGCAAGACGATCTGCGCGCTGCTGTTCTTGACGTTTCTGAGCGAGTGCTTCGCGAGTTTCCGGGATCGACTTACGTTGGAAGCGTGAGACATCGCCGCCGGTAGAGAAGGTGGTGCCACCATCAATCGGACGCGAACGCGCCGCGTTAAGGATGCGCTCTTCTTCTTCAGCCGAAGCGCCGTCTGGAATTTCAACTTCTCCAGAAGCAACCGCACGTTCAAGCTCTGACTGATTGTCAGCGAGCGAACGCAGTACCAAGCTAAGTGTGCCGACAGTCTGAGCGACAGCGACCTTCTCAGCGATTTTCGGTGTTACTTCGAGGGTGACCGTACGGAACGCGCGAACAATAGTTTTACCCTGTTCGTCAGTGGTTTGTTCGGTCGATTGGTCAGTCGCGAGAACGCGCAGATTGCGAAGCACGGTCTCAGCCGCTTTCAGATCGCGGCCTTCGCCTTCGATTGACTGCGTTAGGACAAGGTCAACGCGGTCACCAGGGAAGATAAAGCCTGCAACGCCTGTGCGAGCAGACACTGGAACCGTCACGGCGCGCATGCCCGGAGACAACGCCGCAGCAAGGAAGCCGCGATCGCCTGGGCTAACAAGCGAGCCCTGAGTAACTGGCTCACCAGCAGTGATCGGGTGACGCACAACAGTACCAAGAAGTTGGCTCATGTCAGATTCGCCATCAAGGAAATAGGCATCTTGCATCAGCTCTTCTGGCCACTGTTGGTAAACCATCGCATCAGCAGTGATGATGGTGCCCGCAGGCAAGGCGCGCTTGGCGACCAGCACTTTGGGTCCAACTGGAGCGGCCTGCACTTCTGGTGTGGCGCTTCCTACGAACAATGTCCGGGCTGCAAAGGCTGTGCCGACCGCGATGATCAGCGCTCCAAGCAGCAGAACCAGCTTCTTCCTGTCCATGGCTATTCTAAGCCCCCTTTAATGTGCCCTAAGTTGATTTGCGGGCGGGTATGTTTTGATGCTTACTTCCGAATTGGTTAAAATGGAGTTCATGGCGCGACGGCTGCGTATGCCGATGGTGGCAAATAATTCACCGCAAGCACCCATAATGCGCCCGCCGCAATCGCCACGCCGTAGGGTATGGCAAGCCGCTCTTTCTGGTTCATCATGAAATGCCAGGCGGCCATGACGATTGTCAGAATCCCGCCAACAATCGCCATAATTACAAGCAATTGGACAAAGTGTGTGGGGGATACCCAAAGCGCCAAAGCGGTCAGCAGTTTAACATCGCCGCCGCCCATCCAGCCTAATGCAAACAACCCGCAAAGACAGGCAAAGGCAGCCACTGCAACGCCGACTTGCCATGCAACATCTGGCCACAAAGAAAGACCGCTAGTCCACCAGAAAACCGGTGCGCCAATGGCAATTGCGAGGTTTAACCAGTTCGCAATTCGGCGTTCGCGTATATCGGTAAAGGCGGCAAACAGCAGCGCAATTGCCAAGGCAATCAGCAATCCGTAGTGAAGATATTCGGTTAGCATAAAGCCCTCAAGAGATCACTGACCAGTGTGGCCGGTTGGGTTGATTGAGGGGGTGCTACAGGTGACTGCTTACCAAATAGTAACCATGAACAGAGGTCTCCCATCAGCCTAGCCACTCAAAACGAAGTCGAATCGGCCAATTCGTCTGGCGATCCTATTGATCGACGCTCCATCCCTCCTGCGGCGCACGAAGGGGTTTGGAGCCTGCCTGATGGCCACGCTTTGCGCCGGATCGACTGGCCCGGTGTCAAACCCAAAGACGGCGGTGATACTCCGCGCGGGTCCATCATGTTTTTGCCCGGACGCGGCGACCATTATGAAAAATATCTGGAGAGTCTTGAAGAATGGCACCGCGCCGGTTGGCGCGTTTCTGCCTTCGATTGGCGCGGGCAAGCGGGCAGCGGGCGGCTAACTGATCACCCTTCCACCGGCCACATCGAAGACTTTTCCGTCTGGGTCGACGATCTTTCTTCCTTGTGGGAGGCTTGGGTCGCCGAAACGCCCGGCCCGCACGTCTTGATCGCACACTCAATGGGCGGCCATCTGGTAATGCGTGCTTTGGTGGAGAACCGAATTGCCCCCAACGCCGTGTCTCTGTGCGCGCCAATGTTGGGCATGAACGGCCCACCTTTGCCGCTTGCCTTTCTGCACAACGTCGCAAAGATGATGCGCGGACTGGGCGATCCAGAACGTCAGGCATGGAAGGTTAGTGAGAAACCCGGCGAGAAGCCATATATGCGCGCTGCACTGCTGACCCATGACGTAGAACGCTATGAAGATGAATTGTGGTGGCGCAAGAAGCGGCCAGAAGTGGAGATGGGGCCGGCCAGTTGGCATTGGGTTGAACGTGCCTATGCGTCGTGGCGAGTTTTGGAAGAGCCGGGCGGCATGGAGCGTGTCGAAGTGCCTGTCCTGATCTTCTCAACGACAACCGATAAGCTAGTCAGCCATCCGGCAAATGTGGAAGCGGTTGAGCGATTGCCAAATGGCGAACTGCTAGAATTTGGCGAGGAAGCACATCACGAAATCTTGCGCGAAACCGACGAAGTGCGCGGTAAGGCGATGGACGGGATTGCCGCGTTTCTCGACCGCGTAGCTCCGAAACAAAAGTAATGAGCGTGCCTATTTACGACTTCGCTGTGATTGGTGCTGGGATGGCCGGCGCGAGCATTTCGGCTGAACTGGCGCCCTATGCAAGCGTGCTGGTGCTGGAGGCCGAAGATGCCCCGGGCTATCATTCAACCGGTCGTTCCGCTGCATTTTGGGAAGAGTGCTATGGCGGGCCGGGCGTGGTCCCATTGACGCTCGCATCTGGTCGATTCTTGCGCAAACACGAATTGCTACGCCAGCGAGGCGCGTTGTATGTTGGCCGGGCAGAGGATAGCGCAGCCATGGATGGTTTCCTGGAACGGTTCAGAGGCACAGGCGTAACGATTGAACGGTTGGGCCGTGACGGTTTAGCCAACCGGGTCCCTGCAATGCGCGAGGATTGGTGCGACGCGATTTGGGAACCTGCCTGCGCGGACATAGATGTCGCCGGACTGCATCAACATTATTTGAAGTCGGCCAAGCATGGCGGGGTGGATTTGCGATGCAGGGCACGAGTGAGCGGCCTCTATCGAGAAGACGGTGTTTGGCGGATCACTGCCAAAGATGGCAGCGAATGGCGCGCGGCAACGCTGATCAATGCGGCGGGAGCGTGGGCTGATGGGGTGGCCCAGCTTGCCGGTGCAAAGCCGCTCGGTATCAATCCTCTGCGCCGCACGGTTGCACAAATCCGCGTTGATCCGGCGGCACCGGACGATCTCCCGCTGGTTCTCGACATCAATGGCGGTTTCTATTTCAAGTCAGACAATGGGCGTTTGTGGCTGAGCCCGCATGATGAGATACCCACGGTTCCTTGCGATGCTGCGCCCGAAGAGATCGACGTTGCAAAGGCGATTGACCTGTTTGAGCAAGTTACCAACTGGCGCATTGAAGCGGTGGAGCGCCGCTGGGCAGGCTTGCGCAGCTTTGCCCCTGATCGCTTGCCAGTTTACGGGCCTGACCCTGAGGTTGACGGCTTCTTCTGGTTCGCTGGGCAAGGTGGGTTTGGCATTCAAACGGCCGCTGCTGCAGCGAGGCTGGGCGCGCAGGTTGCACTAGAACAAGAACGCGACACCATGACCGAAGGAATTGATTCTGAAGCTTACTCACCGAAACGGTTTCATGATGTTTCGAGCGCTTGCTTTGCCTAGCCATGCGGTGATTTCTCTGCAATGTTACAAGCAGATCTTGTCACCAACCAACCGGAGAAGACAAAATGGCTCATAAGTTTGAAATCTATAAAGATAAGTCTGGCGCATTTCGCGTGCGCTTTAGCTACAACTCCGAAGTGATGTTTTCCACCCAAGGCTATTCGAGCAAATCGAGCGCAACCAACGCGATTAAATCAATCCAGAAAAATGGCCCCGGCGCGCCAGTTGAAGACAACAGCTAAACTGCACTGACCATAGACACTTAAAACGGGCGCGTTCGAAAGGGCGTGCCCGTTTGCATTGGGGGCAGGAAGCTTAGTCTGCTCCGGCCGCGTATTGATCTGCGGCGTCGCTAGCCAACCTATCGGCCCGTTCGTTTTCCGGGTGACCGGAATGGCCTTTGACCCAGTGCCACTCGACCTGATGCTGCGCTGAGATATCAATAAGCTCGTGCCATAGATCGGCGTTGCGAACTGGTTTTTTGCTGGCATTGACCCAGCCACGCCGTTGCCAACCTTCGACCCATTTCGTCATTCCATCGAGCACATATTTGCTGTCGGAATACAGGTCGACCGAACAAGGTTCGATCAGCGCCTTCAATCCTTCGATCGCAGCGGTCAATTCCATCCGATTGTTCGTCGTATCTGCTTCGCCGCCAGACAATTCTTTTTCGTGTGCGCCCATGCGCAGCAAGACCCCCCAGCCGCCCGGACCAGGATTGCCTTTGCACGCGCCATCTGTGAAAATTTGAACCTGTTTCATTAATCATCCCTTTGCCCGCAAATTGGCTCTAGGCAAACAGATCGGCCCCTATTTTATCATAGAAGTGCCAGTGTTGGACGAATTGCATTGGATCCTTACGTGTGACTAATGCGTCATCCGGCGTATCGAGCCAGTCTTCTGCGCGGCTCGCAACAAACCGCAAACAAGCCCCTTTAGCGATCTCGGGAAAGAGCTGTCGCTCGTCGTCTTGAAGCGGCCGAACGCCTTGATATCCCGACAGCAATGCCGAGCCGACATCAGATGCATAGTCGCTCGTTTGTGGATCAAAGCTCCATGCTGCGTGAGTTGTGGCAAGGTCGAGTACCAATGCCCCAGTGCAGGCAAAGTAGAAGTCAATCAGACCAGAAACACGATTGCCGAGCATCAGCACATTGTCAGGAAACATATCCGCATGGATCTGTGCTTGCGGTAGCTGTGACAGATTAAGCGCCGCAGCCTTGCGCGCTGGCTCCATCATTGCAGGCAATTCGGCGTTGATCGAAGCCAATCCTTGCTCGCCGCAAGTCTCCAAGACTAACGCATTGTCGACGAAGCCCATAGTGTTTGCACGTTTGAGACCATAATCGCGGCTTGCGGCGTGGAGTCGGGCCAATGTTTCTCCCACGGCAAAGGCCTGTTCTGCGGTGGGTTTTGTCGGAGAAACACCAGGTAAAAACTCGATCAGCGCAATTGCCTTGCCGCCCAGCATACGAAATGCACTGCCGTCGCGGTCATGGATCGTGCGCGGGACCGGGCAACCCTTCGCGGACAGATGATCAAGCAGGCCAAGAAAATAGGGCAAATCCGAAAGCTCGATCCGACGTTCATACATGGTGAGAATAAAGCGCTGCGTGCTCTTGTTCGCGTCGACCGTTTCGATCAGCCAGTTTGAGTTTGATACGCCTTCTGCGATGCCTTTCGCGGAGACTAGAGTCCCGACATCGTAGTGCCCGATAAGCGCTGCAAGTTCCTCCGCGCCAAGATGTGTATAGACAGCCAACCCAAAACCCTCGCGCGTTACTCGGTTAGCTGGCGTGGAAGCTTAAACACCATTTTCTCTTCAGTGGTTGTGATGGTTTGTTCTTCGATCGGGCGCAGCTTCGCCAACGCGTCGACAACTTCGCGCACCAGCACTTCGGGCGCAGAGGCCCCAGCGGTTAGACCAACAGTCTCAATTCCATCGAGCCATCTGGGATCAATCTCTTCAGCGCGCTGAATCAGTTTGCTCGGCGTTCCCAGCCGTTCTGCAACTTCGACCAAACGCAAGGAATTGGACGAGTTTGGTGCGCCCACAACCAACACCAAATCACAATCGCCCGAAAGCTCCTTTACCGCGGCTTGGCGGTTGGACGTCGCGTAGCAAATATCTTCTGCTTTGGGCCCGCTAATATTGGGATAGCGTGCCTCCAATGCAGCAATCACGTCCGCCGTAT
>CAZOLE010000098.1:0-7116 GCA_964580445.1 uncultured Porphyrobacter sp. | reverse complement strand
CTCTGCGCGCTTTTGCGCTGTTACATCAGAGGCCACACCGCGCATGCCGCCATCGGCAGTAGGTTGGCCTGACAAGGTCCACCACCGGGGGGCGCCATCGACGACCAATTTGAGAGTCAGATTTCTGAATCCAAATGCGCCATGAATGCGCTCGTTGAGCATGACCTGTTCTTTGGACTTGGTAAACAATGTCTCGAATGGAGCGTTTTCTAGGAGCGCTTCGGCGCGTCCAGCAGCCTCACAAAACCGCTTGCTCGGGTCAATAATCAACCCTTCTTGGTCGACTTGCCAAAGCCAGTCGGCTGACTGCTCCTCAAAATCATTGAGCAGCAATTTTACGGTCGCGTTGCTCGTCGCTAGTTCTTCTCGCGCTTTGATCCGGGCGCGAAATCGCCTTTCTCTTACATTTGCGCTGCGGACGAGAAGTGCGGAGTAGCATGCCAGAAGCAATGTTCCTGAAATGGCGGGAGCCGATGGGTGTACCCACAAGGAGGCGAGGCCACCAAGCCCTAGTGGAGCGATGAACATTATGCCGGCGCGCGCCATCGAGGTGTATGTTGTTACCGATGCCCCCATCATTCCGCTGCATACCATCAGCAACAACATATACTGGGTCGGACTAGCAAACAGCGTAAACAGGACCGTTCCTGCGCCCCAAGCCAGACCGTTTATTAAAGCCACAGCTTCGATCCGCCGTGCATGGGTAGTAGCTGGAATTTGTTTCAGATTGTCGCGGTTATTGTCGTTCAACGCCCAAAAGCGCAGCGCTGTACCTAGCAAGATCGCGCATCCCCAGCCAAACAGGGGCAGAGCCGTTTGACTCGACCACAGCACGGCTGACAAAATCGCAGCATTGACAATGCCAGCCACTGACGCAGCTGCGGCAAATCGGAAATTCTCCTCGACTTGCTCGCGTAGCTCTGGATTTTTGTCATAGCCGGTATCGGCTACGCGCGAAGTTTTCTCCGCTTCTATCATGTTTCGACCCCGTTTCCGGCCCGAACGCTTAGGTTAAAGTCCCTAACTTATCGTTACGACATTGATTTTAGTGACTTGTTGATATCGGGCAATCGAGAAATTTGGATGTAGTAACGCTACTGATTTCATTTAATCCGTTCTTCTGCGGGTGATTTTTGCTAGAATACACTTAAACAATGCTTTAATGCTATCGCTCGTCGGAGTAGAAGCCCTGCAAGCACCAATACACAAACTGGGCGCACTTCGGTCGTTCTCAAAATGGGCATTCGCAGCGCTCTCCTTGCAAGAGGGACGCCATGCTCTGCTGACCGAGGCAACCAATCTCCCACCGACAATTGTGTGATGCAGGGCCATGCACGCTTTAGTGGTGGCGCATTGGAAACGTGCGGTCGCGCTAGAGGATGTGCTTACTGCTCTCGATAACAGCGTCGCCGTGCTGCTGTTCACACAGGTTCTTTACAAGACTGCGGGCATACGCGAAATGGCCAAAGTCACGTGCAAGTCGTGCGAATTAGGTGCGCTTGTAGTTTGGGATCTCAGTCATTCGGTCGATGCTATTGAAGTGGAGTTGAACGGCGCGAACGCCGACTTTGCGTTCGGCTGCGGCTATAAATTTCTGAGTGGTCGGGCCGGCGCGCTCAATATCATGCGTTTTGGCATCACGCCGCTTTATCTAAGTCTTGCCAACATCGCCGAAGCAGTCGAGCGCCTTCAGATCATCTGTGTCGAGCGTGAGTGGGATCGCCCGGAATTTCGCGAACGGGCTGCAGTGACCTGAGAGGGAGAGACGGCAAAGTTTCAACCTGCGGGCTGCGGCCAAAGTTTCGCTTTGTTGTGCGCGTTCAATCCGCAGCGTCGCGGCTGTCACGCGAAGTTCAAAGTCAGAAAACACAACGGGTCAAAACCAGAAACCTTGCTCCGCCAGTTTTCTCCGACAGGCGGATTATCCAGCGAGAATAGGCGCAATTGACATTCAAGCCCTGCATTAAACTCGGATTGGCACCGTGAAAGTGCTGATAACTTTTGGTTTTCGCGGGACATATCATGTACGAGACGAGCGTTGTCATAGTTGGTGCGGGGCCGGTCGGCTGTGTAGCGGCCTATTACCTTGCGCAGCATGGCATCGACGTGATCCTCGCCGAACAAGGTCCAAATTGCGCACAGGATCTGCGCGCATCTACGTTCCATCCTCCTACGTTGGAGATGTTGGACACACTCGGTCTGGCTGAACCGTTGATTGAGAAAGGGTTGAAAGCGCCCGTCTTCCATTGGCGTGAGCGCGAGACTGGCGAAGCGATTGCTTTCGATCTGGCGGAGCTTGCGGATGAAACACAGTTTCCTTTTCGCATTCAGTGCGAACAGTATCATTTCGCCCGAATGCTTGCGGCAGAATTAGAAGAAACCGACAATGCGAAAGTCTTGTTCAATCACCGGATGCTTAGCTACATCGAGCGCGAAGACGGCATCGAGGTAAGTCTCGAAACTCCCTATGCGATCGAAAAGGTGAAAGCTGATTTTCTAATTGGGGCCGATGGCGCAAACAGCGTGGTGCGCAAGCTGCTCGGTGTGGAGTTTGACGGCTTCACCTATCCCGAAAAGTTCCTGTGTTTGACCACAAAGGAGCCTCTGGAAGCGCATTTGGAAAACCTTGCTCTGGTCAATTACGTTTCCGATCCTGAAGAATGGACTGTGTTGCTGCGAGTGCCCTCCTTATGGCGAGTCCTGGTGCCAGCGATAGCCGGAGAGAGCGAAGAATACCTGTTGTCGGATGCTAAGAAAGAAGCGGTGTTCGGAGGGCTAATCGGTAAACCTGAGGTCGAAACTCATCACCGCACGATCTACAGCGTTCATCAGCGTGTGGCACAGTCGTTCCGCAAGGGGCGTGTGTGTATCATTGGCGATGCAGCACACCTCAACAATCCGCTTGGCGGCTTTGGCATGAATAGCGGCATCCACGACGCATTCAGCCTATGCCCGAAGCTGGTTGATATTCTCAAGAACGGCGCAGACGCAGAAGAACTCTTGAGCCGATTTAGCGCCGCGCGACGGCGCCAGACGCTTGATTTTGTGCAGGCACAAACCAAGCGGAACATGGCTTACTTGAGTGTTGGTGAACAAAGCGAACACGAAATGCGCAAAGCGCAGATGAAACAGATGCGCGATGATGGTGTGGCGAGGCGAGAATATCTTTTGCGCCAATCCATGTTTGAATCGGTGCGCGCAGCGGCAGCAGAAGAAGAGCGCAGGGCAGCCTGATCAAACCACTGGTGCCATACGTCTGGGCTTAGCCTTCGAGCTGACCCGGAAAGTGGCTTTCATGGTTTTCGACATACCAATCGGCAATTTCTTCGCGCGTGGCCCACCAGACCCCATCAAGGCCCTTGGCGTATTCAATAAACTCACGCAGGGCTCGAATTGTGTAAGCCCGCCCAGATACATGCGGGTGTAACCCGACATTCATGATCCGGCCCGTCTTCGCACCTTCTTGATGCAGCACTTTGAGCTCTTCGATCAATAGGTCGCGATACTCATCAGTGGTGCGGTTGTTGCGGGTAAGGATCGTGAAGTCATTGATGACATTTGAATAAGGCGTGGCAACGATTGGCCCCGCATCGGTGCGGATCATGTATGGCTGATCATCATTCATGATGTCGCAATACGCCTTAAAGCCTTCTTCAACGAGGATGGTTGGCGTGTTCAATGTTCCGCGCAGCGAACTTGACAGCCAGACCTTGGGTTTGGCGCCGACATGGCTTTCATACATTTCGACCGACCGCTGAATGATTGAACGTTCTGCATCAATGTCATCGTGAAAGTCGGTGAGAAGTTCGCCTTGCTCGTAATTGTGGGCGATCAATTCCCATCCGCGTTCCAAACAAGCATCTGCCATTTCGCGGCGGCGTTCAAACGTCACGGCATTTGTGGTGCAGCCGGCCTTCGCTTCCATCTCGTCGAACATGTCGAACATGCGCCAGACGCCTACGCGCTGACCATACTCGCGCCATGAGTAGTTCGGGTAGTCGGGAATTCGTCCGGCCAACGCATTAGGGAGCAGAGCCGGACCGCCCGCATAATATGGCTGGTCCGTGTCCTTGACCAAGTCCCATGTTTCAAGATTGAATGTGAACATCAACGCGACTTTTGCGTCATTTGGCCACCTTAGCGGCGCGCGCTTGGAAATGGGGACATAGTCGTATGAAAACATGGGGTAGGGTCCTGACTAAAAGGAAAGTGCGTTCAAAATTCTTCGAGCAGTCGACCAAAGCCATAGACTTTGTCTCGAATGTCGTTCTGTCTTAAGGCGTTCCAATAGGTTGCTGTGTTGATCGCTATCACTGGCTTGCCCAGATACATCTCAGCAGCCGCTGCAAGCCGGGTCATTGAAAGGTTCGTTCCGACCTGAACCAAGGCGTCCACATCATCACCATCGAGCTTTTTTAACTCATCGCGTAAGGTTGGCGTCGTTTCCTGCGCAATTGCCGTCCAACTGGGGCATCGGAGGCATTTATCGCGGACAACTTCAACGCCGTGATCGGCCATGAAGCGCGCTACTTGGGCATTGGCGCTGGGGAAGTATGGCGAAAGTACCGCGATCTTTTTGATCCCGCCATAGACATTGAAAGCTTCGATCAGGCTTTGGGAACCGGTGCAAAGCTGAAGTCCGGATTCTCGTTCAATATTCCCGCGCCATTCCTCCGCTCCTTTGGCGCCTCCGTAGAATGTTACGGCTGACATCCCCATAACCAGATAGTCTGGGTTGCAAGTCAAAACGCCGCGCACAGCCTCAAGCGTGTTCGCTGAGATCTCCATTGTGCCTGCCATAAAGGTCTCGTCGGATATGGCCTGCGCATCATCTACGACGATCCGACTGTAATGGTTTGTGACGCCGGGCGCTCGCATGTCATCAAAGTCCGGTTGCACGATGGTGTTGGTCGAAGGACCGAGCACACCGAACAGGCGGCGATGTCCTTGCACATCAGGGTTGGGGCGGGGCCAGACAGACATAAGACAACTCCGATGGGTTTTACTTTACCGCTTCTGCCAATACGTTTGGAATGATCGCATCGTCATATTGAAGATTGATTGCCCCAACCCGTACAATCGTTAGTCCTTTTGATGGGATTATATAGACCCGTTGTCCGCCAAAACCGTCAAAGAAAACGGTGTCTTGCGCGGCGAAAGGTGCGGAATGTGGGACCCCGATTGGCGAGTCTTTGTTATAGGCGCGCTTAGACTTCCAACCGCCTGCTCGCCAAACATGATAGCCATAGCGCGGGTTCAAATCGCTCGACTGCGTCATTTCCACGATCCAACCGGCGGGTACAATCTGAACGCCATTCGCGCGCCCTTGATTGCGGATCAGTTCGCCAATGCGCGCCCAATCATCCATCCCAGCGTTAAGACCGGCATAGGCGCGCGTGTTGCCCGCAATGTCCGTCCAAAGTGAAGCTTCGCCATTGCCAAGTGGACACCAAAGATCGCGATAAAGAAATTCAGCAAAATCGTCATAACCGTTTGCCTTGGATTGCCGATCCAGAATTGTGCCCAGCACTTGGCTGACAGAGTTGCTGTAATAAAATTCGCTGCCCGGCTGGTTCCCAAGCGATGCCGTTAGCGCGGCCTTGTTCATGTCGGGCGCGAATAGGAATTCCATAAGTGGAATGGGAGTGAGGCCGGTGGACATTGTAAGAGTTTGCTTGATTGTTATGTCCCCGCGCGGTTCATCGGCCCATTCCGGAAGGTACAGCCGCACAGGATCATCAACTGAGCCGATATGGCCTTTCTCAACCGCCATTCCGATCATCAAACCAACCACCGATTTCATCATGGAGGCTGTCACGGTTTGGGTTGCGCCATCCATCCCATCGGAAAAATCAGAATGGATCAGAGCGCCATCTTTCAAAACCATCAGGCCAATGCCTTGGGTTTCCTTGTGATAGGTCTGCGCCGTCATCAGCGCGTCTTTGAGGGAGGCGTGTGTGTCGCCAGTCTTTAGCGGGCTACCAACTGGGCAGGCCGGGAGCGTTCGGGATGGCTTATACACGTCAGCGTCGATGGTAGAGGCGGCCTGCAATTGCGCTGGCGGAGTGGGTTCTCCTGTCGCAGGGCCAATCGTGGGCAAAGCGACAGGCGCGGATACTTGAGCAGGCGAACATGCCGCTATCGCAAGAGCCGCGGCCGCACACATGAATGATGGCATCGAGCGTATCATAGGCTAAAATTCGTACGGTTCGTTTCAGTCAGTGCGCCATAGTTACAGCCATTTCCCCGCCTGTCGGATAGCATCGCATAGGTCGGTCCACCATTCCTGCGACTTAGGCTCTTGAATACGGTATGCCTGACACATGCTCTCCGGCGCAAAGTTTGCGCGATCAATTGGCCAGCGATGCCATTGTTATCGCGCCGGGTATCTATGATCATATGAGCTTACTTATCGCAAAAGAGGCTGGGCACACAGCGCTGTATGCATCGGGCTATTGGGGATCGGCTTCGGCCTTGGGCGAACCTGATGTTGGGATTGCCGGAGCAAGCGATTTCCTCGACATTTTTGGCCGCTTCGCGCAGAAAGCAAGCATCCCGATCATCGCGGATGCTGATACTGGTTTTGGCAGTCTCACCAACCTTGATCGGGCGGTCAAAGCATATCAACGGGCGGGCATAGCCGCGATGCAGATCGAGGATCAGGATTTTCCCAAGATCTGCGGTCATGTGGGTAGGGCGATGTCCGTGCCGACCGAGGAAATGGTGCGCCGCGTGAAGGTCGCGGTTGAAGCGCGCGGCGATGGTGACATGCTGATAGTCGCGCGCACAGATGCCCGCCGAACCGAAGGGCTGATCGCTGCGATAGAGCGCTTACAGGCCTATGGCGCGCATGGCGCCGATGTTCTGTTCCTCGAGGCACCGCAAGACGAAGGCGAGATTGCCACCGCTGCACAGGCGCTTGATAGGCCGTTGATGCTTAACGCGGCCCATGGCGGTGTCACGCCCATTCTTGCACCATCGCGCTATCAGGAATTGGGGGTAAAATTGGTGATTTATCCTGCTGGTGCGCCGCTAAGTGCTGCCTTTGCGAGCAACGCTTTTTATCGCTCATTGCTCAGAGATGACCCGAATGTGGCACAAGAGAGAATGTTTGAT
>CAZOLE010000097.1:0-7121 GCA_964580445.1 uncultured Porphyrobacter sp. | reverse complement strand
GCGCCCACCCGCAAGCCCGAGCAATTTCGCTGGGTCCGCGGATTCTGCGCGGCGAAACCGCTGCGGTTGCTGCATTGTCTGTTTGGATGAGCCTTGCTGGCGATTGGTCGGACAAAGAATGACTTGCGTCGACAAAACTCAATTTGCGCTTCCCTCTCGCAAATCAGTTTTATAGGGCAACTGGAAGTGAAGAAGGCCCCCGCCACATGAGCACCCGCGAATCCAACAATACTGAAGAACCCGCAATCACCGGGATCGAAGACCTCGTCGCGCCGATGATCGGCGGCGAGAAGCCGAAAGCGGATTGGCGGATTGGAACCGAGCACGAAAAGCTCGTCTACAAAAACGCAGACCGCCGCGCGCCCTCTTATGACGAGCAATGTGGGATCCGCGATCTCCTAAATGGCCTGACACAATTTGGGTGGGAGCCGATTGAGGAAAACGGCAATGTGATCGCGCTCAAAGGTGCAGATGGCGCGGTCAGTCTGGAGCCAGCGGGTCAACTGGAGCTGTCGGGCGCACCGCTCGAAAACCTGCATGAAACCTGTGCGGAAACCGGGCGGCATCTGGAACAAGTCAAGCAAATCGGCGAAAAGTGCGGAGTTGGTTTTCTTGGGCTTGGCATGTGGCCGGACAAGACCCGCGAAGAGCTGCCCGTTATGCCCAAGGGACGCTATGGTATTATGATGCGACATATGCCTAAAGTGGGCGATCTGGGCTTGGATATGATGCTGCGCACCTGCACTATTCAGGTGAATCTCGACTATTCATCCGAAGCTGACATGGTACGAAAATTCCGCGTGGGGCTCGCGCTGCAACCGCTTGCGACGGCGCTCTTTGCCAATTCGCCGTTCACTGAAGGTAAGCCTAATGGCCACCTGTCTTATCGGTCGCATATCTGGTCAGACACGGACGCAGCGCGCACCGGCATGCTGCCTTTCGTGTTCGAAGACGGCTTTGGATATGAACGCTGGGCGGAATACATGCTCGATGTACCGATGTATTTCGTATTCCGTGACGGGAAATATATTGATGCCGCTGGCCTTTCTTTCCGCGATTTCATGGCGGGCAAACTCGAAGTCCTACCCGGCGAACGCCCTACTGCAAGCGATTGGTGGGATCACCTCTCCACCGCCTTTCCGGAAGTGCGACTCAAAAGCTTCCTAGAAATGCGCGGCGCAGATGGTGGGCCGTGGAGTCGGATTTGCGCGCTCCCTGCTTTGTGGGTTGGCCTGCTCTATGACCAAGGCGCGCTCGATGCTGCATGGAACCTCGTCAAAGGTTGGTCGATGGAAGAGCGCGAGCAACTGCGCAACGATGCGCCAAAGCTGGGCTTGGCAGCACCGCTCCCCGGAGGCGGAACGATGCAGGATTTGGGTCGCGAAGTGCTTGCGATCGCTCAGTCAGGCCTTGCTGCTCGTGCACGGTTCAACGCTAGCGGCGATAACGAAACGGGCTTTCTGGAAACGCTCAATGAGATTGTGACATCGGGCAAAGTGCCCGCACAGCGCCTGCTCGATCAATATCACAATGAATGGGGTCGAGACGTTTCGCACGCCTACAAAGACAGCTTCTAAGCTTAAGGAAAGCAGCAATGATTATCATCATGGGAACTGTGCGATTGCCCGAGGGTGCAATGGAAGCGCTGCTTCCAGCTGCTGAAACGATGATGGCCGCTTCACGCGCTGAAGATGGTTGCTTGCACTATGTCTATGCGCAAGACCTGCTTGATCCGTGCGTGATCCATGTCAGCGAGCGTTGGACCGACCAAGCTGCACTCGATGCGCATTTCCAGACTGCGCACATGCAGGTTTGGAGAAAAGCGCTGGCAGCCGTAAAGTTTAAAAGTCGCGACCTCTTAGCTTTTGAAGCCGGCGAAGGCACCCCAACCTAGCCGGCGATCCGCTCGCCTACTCGGCAGGTTCCACTGCCGAATCAGTTTGCGGCGTGCTGCCGCCACGACCAAACAACCGGCGTTTCCACCGCGCAAGCGGAGCTGTAATTGCGCCATGCTCTTCCATCCAATCGTAATATTCGCGGTATTTTGCATCTTCGGCGAGCAAATGCGCTTCTTCGGTGCGCGCGCGCCAATAATAGATCGCGTTCACGCACAGCAAGAAGAAGACGTTGCGCACAGCATCCATTGGAGAGCCACTGGTGACCAAAAACGGCATGAAGAGCGCCCACCAATAAAGGTTCTTTGAAAGGTAAGCGGGGTGCCGGGTCCAGCGATACGGCCCGATTGTGATAACCCCGCGATATGTGAGATTTGAGAACCGAATGCCGAACACAACTGTCGCCCAAGCGTAAATGAAGGTGAGGAACACCATCCACACCGCAAAAGCCCAAAGCATCGGCTCGTTACCGGCAAGCCAGTAGTCCCATTTCGCAGTGTTGATCTCATAGTTGAGTACTGGGCGGTTTGGATCGGAGATGACCCATGCCAGTGGTGGGTAGCAAATCAGCGCAGCGACCCAGCCGCCAAGGAAAGGGTTGCCACTGCGGATGTGCGCATCAAGTGGACGCATCGTGAAGAGGTAGCCCACAGTCCCGATTTGCACGTCGATCAGAAACAAGATTGTGATCAGCGTCATACCCAAGGCTACCGGATTGGCTGCGATCGTGCCGAAGTCAGTTTCGACAATCTGCGCAAACCCCGGCGGCAAGATTGAGATCATGAATGCGCCAAAGAAACCTTTGATAATCCATGCGCGCCAGTGCTTTTTGACTTGCTCACCCTCATAATCGCCGCGACCTAATATCATCGCACCAAAATGCCATGTGCTATCGCGCGGGCTTGTCATGAAACGGTCGAGCCAAATTACATAGGGAACCGACAGCACCACCATTGGTACCACTGCCCACGCCAGAACATGCATGGCGAACAGATATTGCCCATCCCAATACCAACGACAAAGGGCATAGAGCGCGGCAATAATCGCCCATGTCGCCCATAGGCCAGTAATCTTGACCGTTGAGGTCGTAGAGGCATCTTCAACCGAGCGTTTCAGGCTCCAGTCCAACCCCGTTGAAGGGCGCAGATGGACCTTATCGACCAGCACCGACCAAAGAGCCATCGGCCCCGCGGTGAAAAGCACCGTTGCTAGCGCAGCATAGGGACCTGAAAGGACACCGCGTTCTGCGCCAAGCTCACCTGAGAAGCCAAAAGTCTCCGCGATCACCGGGTAAGCGCGGCAAAATGCGATCCACGCGATCAATCCAAGCAGGCCAGCAAAACCCACGCCTGAAGAGACATCGCTCTTTGGCATTGGCGGCCTTTTCGAATCTGTGTTTGGTGCACTCGCGTCCATAGCCCACGGCCATAACGCCAAAGGGTTAAGAACGAGGTTAATGTCTCACGTGGGTCTCAGACACGAACGCAGCGAGCTGCGAAGGTTAACGCTGCATCGGTGCCCGATTCCTTACCGCCAAGCGTGGATCGTACCGCTGTCATCAAGCACATAGAGGTGCCCATCTGCGACCACGGGAGGTAGGCTAACCGGTTGATCAATATCAGCGAAAAGTTCAGATGATCCTTCGCCAATGCTCACTTTCCAGATTTCGCCGCGCGAACTGGCTACCCACAAGTGATTGCCTGCCAGCACAGGGCCAGTCCAGAAAATCGGGTTTTTCTTTTTCTCTTCATTGCGGAATTCTTGCAGATAAGTGATCCAGCGCACCCGTCCGGTTGACCGTGCAATCGCAAGAATCCGCGCATCATCGGTCAGCGTGAAAATCCACTCTCCGGCAATCGCTGGGGTGGAAATACCCGCAAGATTTAGCTCCCAGATGCGTTGACCTGTGACCAGCTCATAAGCGGCCATGCGCCCGCCTTGGCCAAGCGCATAGACCCGGCCTGAATCAATGATTGGATCGGCATCGATGTCTGTGAGCGAACTCACCTGCGTCGAAATGTTCGTTCGCGCCAAAGCGTCAGACCACAGCGTCCGGCCATTCTCAAAGCGATAGGCCGACAACTCACCACTTGAGTAACCCGCAATAACAGTGCCTTGTCCCGCAGCGGGAGCCGCCACACCGAACACACCTGATTGAGTGGAAGAACCAGATTCATCCCATTCAGACGCGCCTGTGCTGGCGTTCAAGGCAATAATCTGATTGTCCTGCGTCATCAAAAAGGCTTGCCCAAAAGCGAGCGTAGGCGAACCGCGCAAAGGGCCAGCCGGTTTAACCCGCCAAATCACTTCGCCAGTATCAGCATTGATTGCTTTGGCATCGCCCGCTCCATTGGTGGAGTAGAGGCGGCCATTGTCATAGCTGACCCCGCCGCCAAAGGCAGACGGGCGCATATCGTCGCTCATCTCAGTGCTTGTTGACCAGAGCTTCGAGCCGGTCTTGTGGTCAAAGGCATTGATTTCACCATCAGCTCCGACCGCAAATAGCTTGCCGCCGCCAATCACGGGCGCCGCGCCCAAGCGGGTGCTGTTGCTAGATCCTTGGACTTTGGCAGTCCAGGCTTTGGTCAGGTTCTCTGCCAGTGCAAGGTGCCCGTAGGATTTGCTAGCGGAGCCCCCAACTTGCGCCCATTCAGGGTTGGTGACCGCAGGCGGCAACACCACGCTCACTCCTGAAAGAGATGGGTCCACTACCGTACCGGTTTCTATGCGCGATAGGATCGGTGTGCGTTCACCGATTGTCGGTGTGGTTCTCGCACCCTCACCTGCACAACCGGTGACAAGAACAGCGAGGGCGCTCAATGCGAGCGATGCGCGGGAGATGGTGTTTGGCATTTTCATATGTCCGTCCATTGTCGATCAGTGAGTTAGGGCGCTTAACTAGCTAGCGCCCTCACCTGCTTCATCAGCAGGCACAACACCCTCATCTTCAAGAAATTCCTCAACGTCTTCGATTGCATCAACGCCCAATAGGCCCGCCATCTGGCGCGCCCGATTGCGAAGCGTTTCTGGTGCGTCTTCATCTTTGGCGATGGCGGCAAATAATGCGCCCGCCTTGTCCCTATCGCCTGCATTCATATGCGCGATAGCCGTCATTTCGCCTGCGCTTCCAAAGAACGGGTTACCCGGCTCCGCAAGGCCTTTCAGCGCCGCGATAATATCAGCGGGCTTGCGTTGATCAAAGTTGGTCGCCACTTCACGAACCCGCGCAAGATCGCGCAGAGGTTGAGGCGCATCCGCATCGTCTGCGATTTGCTTGAACAAAGCGACTGCGTCGTCTGTCTTACCTTCTTCGAGCGCGGCATTGGCCTGAATAAACCGCGCAGATGTGCGGGCACCGGGGGTATCGGCGTCATTCAAATCTGCTGCAGTTGTCGCAGCGCTCGTATATTCTTCTTGCTCACTGGCATCGAGAGCCTGAACCAAAGTTT
The DNA here is from genome assembly GCA_964580445.1 of uncultured Porphyrobacter sp. Lineage (GTDB taxonomy): Bacteria > Pseudomonadota > Alphaproteobacteria > Sphingomonadales > Sphingomonadaceae > Erythrobacter. The sequence goes on along the minus strand of CAZOLE010000097.1, from coordinate 1,777 downwards.
CGGATTGCTCTTCCAGACCGCCTTCGTTCTGGCTGTCCCAGAACAAGTATCCGGCAAATCCGATCAGCAGTACCGCAAGCAATGAACCAAGTGGTACGCCATATTTCGACAGAAACTCTTCTGCGTCGTCCTTGCGCACAGCCTCGTCGATTTCGCGCATGAGTATCTCGTCCTCTGCGCTTGGCGCAGCAGGATCTTTGTCCTCGGGCTTCTGCTCGTCAGAGGGTTTGCCGTCGTCTGTTTTGCTCAAGTCAGTTGGGCTACGCGCCACGGGGTTTTATTCCTCGTCCAAATCAACGTGTCGCGCGTGCTTTAAGCAGGCGCGCCTGTCTGCGCAATGCCGGGCAAGCGCTGTCTTGCCCCCTCTCCCCATCAGAAATGGATTGCGGCAGTTGAACGGTGGATGAAGCAACCACTCCGATCCTACTTTCGCGCACTAAAATTCGCACCCAATGGCTCGGCTATAAAGCTTACGATAGCGATCGATCATATCGGCTTCGTCAAAGTGTTCACGCGCTCTTTCACGATTGTCCAGACCTATGGATTTGCGCAGCTCCTCATCCTGAGAAAGGTCTGAAAGTGCCTTTGTTAAACCCTTTAAATCAATGCTTTTTACAATGAAATTTCGGTTGGATTGGGCAACCATCGAAGTGATGTCTCCCACCTCCGGCGCCGCTACGGGCAAGCCAGCGGCCATTGCTTCGACAACGGACAATGGAAACTGCTCCGAGGCCGACGACAAGGCAAAAATATCAAACATGCCAATGACTTTTGAAGGCTCAGGAACAGCGCCCGGCAAGTGAACCCGATGGCTTATCTCAAGACTATCAGCAACTACTTTGATCGCCTCGCGTTCCGGCCCTTCTCCCAAAATGACGAGTTGCCAGTGCTCAGGCAGCGGCGCGAATGCGCGTACCAATTGATCAAGCTGTTTGACCGGGCGCAATCCCGCTAACGTTCCAACCCATCGCTCCCCTTCGCGTTTGATCACGCGCAAGGCGTTGGGCCTGGGTTTACCCGCAAAGGCCTTCGTGTTGATCCCATTGGGAATGCGATGGACATTCGCGCGCGGCTGTCCCCAACGGTTGAGCGCGATCGTCTCCAACCTTTCGCTGGGTACAATCAGTGCGGTCGATTTAGTCAAAGCAGCGCGACGATAATAGTTGCGGCGCTTCTTCAACGCGCCCGCTTCGTCTTCGTTAAAGCCATCTTCGTGATGGATTAGCGGCGGCAACCCCAATCTTTGGGCGAAAACGCCATGCGCCATCGTAGCATCCATCGCGCCCCAATTGTAGGTGAGGATGAGGTCATAGGGCTTCATCGCCTTCGCAATTTCAATCAACCTGCCGGGTGACGGGAACCCAGTGAGCGATGGGAATTTCTTCGGAAACGCGACCTTCAGATGCTTTCCAATGTGCTCGCGCGCAGCCATCTGCTCCGGCATTGCGGACACGATCGTATGATGCAGTTTCTTGCCAAACGCATTCATCAACTGAACCGCACGTAGCTCCTTACCTCCAGCGGCGAATGTCGAGTGAACGTGCAGAACCTTGGGTGGAGTGCTCTTCGCATTGCTCATGCGACTTCCTTCAACAAAGCATCAATAGCCGTAAGAGCTTCGGGTTCATCCAACATAGGCGCGTGGCCCATGCGCGGAACCGTTACGTTGCGCTGTGCGGGATTGCGTACGCCCATCTGCTTGGCCGTTTCGGCCGTAAGCAAGTCAGACAATTCGCCTCGCACCAGCACCGTTGGCACATCGCGCAAAGCCTCAAAT
>CAZOLE010000096.1:0-7129 GCA_964580445.1 uncultured Porphyrobacter sp. | reverse complement strand
GCACACGGATGTGTGGGCCGCATCCGAACAAGGACACGTCCAAAAATGATCATTTTCCCCGCCATCGATTTGAAAGCTGGCGAAGTCGTGCGGTTGGCTGAAGGCGATATGGATCGCGCGACCACCTATGGTGATGATCCGGCGGCGCAGGCAAAAGTCTTTGCCGAGGCTGGCGCGCAGCACCTGCATGTCGTTGATCTGGACGGCAGCTTTGCTGGCGAGGGGCGCAATGTGGAGGCGGTCAAAGCGATCCTCGAAGCGTTTCCCGGCCATGTGCAGTTGGGCGGAGGTATCCGCGATGCGGCGGGGGTTGAAGGCTGGTTCGAGCTTGGCGTGGCGCGCGTGGTGATGGGATCAGCGGCGCTCAAAGACCCCGAATTCGTGAAAGATATGGCGCGCGAATGGGAAGGCGGCATTGTCGTGGCGGTGGACGCCAAAGACGGAATGGTCGCGACCGAGGGCTGGGCAGAGGTGTCCGATGTGCCCGTAGTGGACCTTGCGCGCCGGTTCGAAGATGCGGGTGTTGCCTCGCTGCTTTTCACCGATATTGGCCGCGATGGATTGCTCAAAGGCGTGAACATCGACGCGACGTTGGAACTGGCTCAGCAGGTCGATATTCCGGTGATTGCGAGCGGCGGAGTGAAGGGCTTGGACGACATTCACGTCCTGTCACTGAACGCGCATTTTGGCATCGAAGGCGTGATTACGGGCCGCGCTTTGTATGAAGGCAAGCTGGACTTGGCGACCGCGATCGCGATGGGGGATCGGGGATGAATGATAAAAAGAGCGCGCTCCATTCGTTACCTCAATGGCTGAGATACATGTTTGCAGCCGGGTTCCTTGTAGCGGTGCCGATAGCTTTCTACTTTGAAGTACCGATGGTAATCACGGCTATTGTTGGGCCGATGTTCCTCATCCATTTGTGGACTGCTCAAAAATTTGCCCACTACAGTCGGGCAGACCGACCTGCACTCTTTTGGGGCGCGTTCGCTCTTTTTGCCTTTGTAACTGTCGTTGCGTTTTGGGAGCTTTATCAGCACTTTATTGAGGTGAGGCAGTGACCGTCCGTATCCGTGTCATCCCCTGTCTCGACGTTGCCGATGGCCGCGTGGTTAAAGGCGTCAACTTCGTCGATCTCAAAGACGCAGGCGACCCGGTTGAACAAGCGCGCGCCTATGATGCGGCGGGCGCGGACGAGCTGTGCTTTTTGGATATTTCCGCCAGCCATGAAGGGCGCGGCACCTTGCTCGATATCGTCAAGCGCACCGCCGAGGTGTGCTTTATGCCGCTGACCGTGGGCGGCGGGGTGCGCAGTGTTGATGATGCGCGCGCGCTTTTGCTCGCGGGGGCTGACAAAGTCGCGATCAACTCTGCCGCCGTGGCGCGGCCTGAATTGGTGGCCGAGATTGCGCAGAAATTTGGTAGCCAATGCGTTGTTGCTAGTGTCGACGCGCGGCGAACGGGCGAGGGTAAGTGGGAAATCTTCACTCATGGCGGCCGCAAACCAACGGGCATTGATGCGGTCGAATACGCGCGAAAAGTCACCAAGCTTGGCGCGGGAGAGTTGCTGGTCACGTCAATGGATGGAGACGGTACACAGGCGGGCTATGATCTGGAATTGACACGCACAATCGCCGACGCTGTCAGCATTCCGGTGATCGCCAGCGGGGGTGTCGGCAATCTTGATCATTTAGTCGAAGGCGTGCGTGAGGGCCATGCAAGTGCAGTTCTGGCCGCTTCAATCTTTCACTTCGGCACCCATTCCATCGCCGAGGCGCATGCGGCGCTGCGAGTGGCGGGCTTGCCAGCGCGCGGAGTATAAGCGAAACGGCATTTTATGAGCACTTTGGAACGCCTTGAAACCACAATTGCGCAGCGCGCCGGCGCTTCGCCCGATGCCAGCTATGTTGCGAAATTGAACGCCAAAGGTCTGCCCAAGATCGCGCAGAAAGTGGGCGAGGAAGCGACTGAAACGGTGATCGCAGCGGTCTCTGGCAGCGATGAAGAATTGGTCGGAGAGAGTGCCGATCTGATGTTCCACTTGCTCGTCCTACTGCAAGCCAAAGGTGTCGCTTTTGCGGATGTGCTGGGTGAGCTGGACCGGCGCGAGGGGCTGTCGGGGCTGGAAGAAAAAGCGAGCAGGAGCGAATAGCCATGCCGATTGATCCGACGCTGCCTTATGATGATGACAACATCTTCGCTAAGATCCTGCGTGGCGAAATCCCGTCGAACAAAGTCTATGAAGACGAATGGGCGTTCGCGTTTGAGGACATCAACCCGCAAGCCGAAGTGCATACTTTGGTGATCCCCAAGGGCTGCTATGTCAGCTGGGACGATTTCTCTGCGAAGGCTTCGGCGGACGAGATCGCTGGGTTTATACGCGCGGTTGGCGAAGTTGCGCGCGCCAAGGGATTGGTCGGACCCGGATACCGCTTAATGGCTAATATCGGCGCACATGGTGGGCAGGAAGTCCCGCATCTGCACGTCCATATTTTCGGCGGAGAGCCACTGGGTCCGATGATCTGGAAGAAATAGGAACGATTGGCCGCACTCCAGATTCGTTTCGTCGACGTTCATGCGAGCCTCGCATAACCAACGCTATGCAGAGATTCCTCGCTACGCTAAGGCGCGTGAAGCATGGTTAACCCAACACCACCCGGCGGCGTATTCGATGGCGCGCAGCATCTTTATGCTGTGCGTGTCTACTACGAAGACACCGACCTGTCGGGTATCACCTATCATGCCAACTATCTGCGCTGGTTCGAACGCGCGCGGTCGGACCTGTTGCGGATGCTGAAGATTGATCAGCGTGAGGCGATTGAAGCGGGTGAGGGCGCCTATGCGGTGACGGAGCTTGCGATCAAATATTTGGTGCCTGCCAAGCTTGACGATGACATCGTCATCACCACCACCTGTCATGAGCTACGCGCAGCGAGCGTACGCATGACGCAAATTGCCAGCCGTGCTGGCGATCTCACGCAAGTATTCGCCCGCGCCGAAGTGCGCGCCGCTTTTCTAACTCCCGATGGCCGCCCGCGCCGTCAACCCGCGCCTTGGCGCGAGGCTTTTCAGACTTTCATGGACCAAGAGGCCGCATGACTTTGCTTGACCAATTCACTGCCGTCACCACTCAAGCCGCTGGAGCTGCAAGCGATGCACCACAGCGATTGAACCCGCTCGAACTGTTCCTCGACGCAGATATCGTCGTCCAGATTGTAATGATCGGTTTGATCCTCGCCAGCGTCTGGGTCTGGGCGATTGTGGTATCGTTCAGCCTCAAGATTGGCGGCTTGAACAAGCGTTCGCGCGAATATGAGGAAGAGTTCTGGCTCACCAAAGAGCGCGATGCGATGCTGTCTAAGCAGATGCGCCGAGATATTCCGTCGGCGCGGGTCGCCGGGGCGGGGCTGGACGAATGGAAGCGTTCAAAAGCTGGTCCTTCGATTGACCGATCTGCCGCGCGCGAACGGATTAGCGCCGCGATGGAGAGCCAAGTTGGGCATGAAGCGGATGAGTTGGCCGGGCGATTGGGCTTTCTGGCGACCACTGGTTCGGTCGCGCCCTTTGTGGGCCTGTTCGGTACCGTTTGGGGCATCATGAACAGTTTCTTCCAAATCGGCGCGCAGGAAAGCTCGTCGCTAGCGGTGGTTGCACCGGGCATTTCAGAGGCTTTGTTTGCGACTGCGATTGGCTTGTTCGCCGCTATTCCCGCAGTGATTGCTTACAACCGCTTTTCCAACCGGGTGGACCGCTATGAAGCGAAACTCCAGCGCTTCGCTGACAAGGTCCATGCTGGTCTGAGCCGGGAATTGGATAAAGCCTGATGGGTATGGGTGTATCCTCCAAGCGCAAAGGCCGGCGTTCACGCCGCGCGCCTATGGCGGAGATCAACGTTACGCCGTTTGTCGACGTAATGCTGGTGCTGCTCATCATCTTTATGGTCACCGCGCCGCTGCTTGCGGTGGGTGTGCCGATTGAACTGCCGGATAGCCGCGCGAACCCGATTGAGCAGCAGCCGGATCAAATTACTGTCTCAGTTAACTCAGAAGGAAGCATCTTCATCGATGGGGATGCTGTGCCTGAAGGCGAATTTTCCGCCGCTCTGGCAAAATTCGACTGTGCGGGTAGCGAAAATCAGCCGCTGATCACCTTCCGGGGCGACAGGGAGATCAACTACGGTAGGACGATGGCTGTTCTCGGCGAAATGAACCGCGCCGGGTGCAACACGATCTCGATGGTCACCAATGGTTCAGTTTCCGAGCCATAGCCTGAGGCATTGAATGGGAGATATCCGCGCCATAAGTGCCTCTGATCAGGCTGGTATTGCGACAGCGATAGTGCTGCACGCAGCTCTGGGTGCCATGCTGGTGTATTTCGCGAGCTTGCCAATACCGGTAAAAGAAGAAGAGCTTGAGCCGCCCCAAGGTCTTACTGTGAGCTTGGCAACCGAAGTTGGGCTTGAGTCAACCGCGCCGGATGCTGTTCTGGAAAGCCGCGCATCTGTCGCGCCGGAATTGGGTGAGCCTAGCGCGCCTCCACCTGATTTAGCGCCATTGCCTGAGGTGTTGGATGCACCGCCTGTCGAGCCTAGCCCCGCGCCCACGACACCCGCGCGTACGCCAACGCGCCGCACGACAACTCCAACCCGCAACACGTCTTCGCGTAACAGCAGTTCGCGGAGCAACAATTCGCGCAGCAGCACGTCGCGGAACAACAATTCGCGCTCCTCTTCGAGTTCATCTTCGTCGAGCACCCGCCGCAATTCAGGCGGCAGCCGTGTTGGTGACGACTTTTTGCCGGGGGCCGGCACATCGCGAACAAGCAATGATACTCGCCTGCCTGCCTCACAAATCGGCGCGAGTGCAAAAGCCTCAATCCAGTCGCAGATGATCCGCGAACTGCGACCCCATTGGCGTGGCAAGAGTCCCAGTGGATCAGACGCAGAAAAACTAAAGACCGTAGTCGCATTCCGGCTGAATCCGGATGGCTCGCTTAGCGGTAGCCCGCGAGTGGTTCGCCAATCGGGTGTAAACGCGCTTAACCAATCTCAAAAGGCGCGGCATGCTGAGATTGCGCTTCGTGCAGTGCGCCTTGCGGCTCCGTTCGACTTACCTGAAGAGTATTACAACGCTTGGAAGAATATCAGAGCGCTAGAGTTCAATAAGGAACTATAACAATGAAATTCACCCGCTTCGCCTTTGTCCTTCTATCCGCATCGCTTACCACTGGCGCAGCGGCGCAGAACGAAGATTTGGGCGCACCTAGCGCACAAGAAGGCGGCGTCGAGACCACCGATATTGCAACCTCTGAAGATGACGGCGATGAAGGCGGACTGTCATTCACTGTCACAGACGACATTGATTACTCCGATGTAGGTATTGCCATTCCTGCTTTCGCGACGGACCGCAACGCGCCAACCCCTGCCAACTCAAACGGCACGGCGGCTTTGGGGCGCGAAGTGGCGCGGGTCATCACCGCAAACCTTCAGAACAATGGCCTTTTCAAGCCGACCGGGCCAGACAGCCTGCCGACGCCGACTTTCCCCGAGATCACCACGCCAGCCTATGGCACATGGAACGGTCGCGGCGCAGAGATGCTGGTGCATGGCTATGTTCGTGCGCGCAGTGACGGGCGGCTCGTCGTGGGCTGCTATCTCTACGACGTCGCGCTGAAGAATGAGCTGATCCGTGAAGGGTGGGTCGTGCAGCCTAAGGATTGGCGGCGCTCTGCGCACAAATGTTCCGACCTCATCTATGCGCGCTTGACGGGAGAAGACCCGTTCTTCGACAGCCGAATCGCCTATATCGCGGAGACAGGTCCTAAAGATAAGCGGGTCAAGCGGCTGGCGATCATGGATAGCGATGGCGCGAACCACCGCTTTATCACGTTGGGCAGTTCAACCGCGCTAACCCCACGCTATTCGCCGGATTATTCCAAGATCCTCTATCTGTCCTATGTCGATGGGAACCCGCGCATCTATGTTTATGACATTGATAGCGGAAAGCAGACATTGGTGACGGAGAACCGCAATCCCACGCTGGCTCCGCGTTGGTCGCCCGACGGTCGTTCGATCCTTTATTCGATGTCCGTTGCGGGCAATACCGATGTTTATCGTGTTTCAGTTGGTGGTGGCTCATCAACGCGACTGACCACGACACCGGGAATTGATATTGCCGGATCTTATTCGCCGGATGGCACAAAGATCGTATTTGAAAGCGACCGCTCAGGCTCGCAGCAATGCTATGTCATGAACGCCGATGGTTCTGGGCAAAAGCGTATCTCGTTCTTCGGAGGACGCTGTGCGACCCCGGAATGGAGCCCGCGCGGAGACCAAATCGCTTTCACTCGCATTGCTGGTGATTTCAACGTCGCGGTGATGACGCCGGGTGGTGGTAGTATGCGCGTTCTGACCAATGGCTGGCAAGACGAAGCGCCCACTTGGTCGCCCAATGGACGGATTATTCAATTCTTCCGCACCGCGCGAAATTCAGGGCGTTCGGGTCTGTGGCAAGTCGACCTAACCGGCCGCAATGAACGTCGGTTGCCTACCCCCGTGGATGCCTCTGATCCTGCATGGGGCCCAATTCGAGAATAACCCAAACTCGAGAGTAACCTTTGTGTCGCTGATCGCCTAATATGTGTTAAAGGATGATGTCATGAACAAACCAATAGCCACAATCGCTCTGCTTGTTTCGGTTTCAGCGCTAGCCGCTTGCTCGAAAGAGGCGCCAGAGGTTTTGCCGCCTGCGCCAACTGATACGAACACGCAGGGGACCCAAGGCACGAACACTGGCGGGACGACGGACTCCGCGCCGCAGCCCGGCTCTCAACGCCATTTCGAAGCCGCTGTAGGCGGATCGACGACGATCTATTTTGGCACGGATCGCTTTAACATCGACAGTTCCGACGCTGCTGCATTGCAAGCGCAAGCGCAGTACTTTGCACGCTATCCGCAACTGACCTTCACCGTTGAAGGCCATGCCGATGAGCGCGGCACCCGCGAATACAACCTTGCGCTGGGTGAGCGTCGCGCAAACTCTGCGAAGAATTATCTCGTTAGTCTTGGTGTTTCGTCCAACCGAATTCGCACCGTCAGCTTTGGCAAAGAGCGCCCTGTCGCGCTCGGCTC
>CAZOLE010000095.1:0-7174 GCA_964580445.1 uncultured Porphyrobacter sp. | reverse complement strand
CAGCTGCGTCTGTTAGGTTCGCGTCGACACTGTAGGAAACGTCGTTCCCTTCTGCTGCATAATCGCTTTCCGCGCTGCAAGCCGCCAGAGCAAGCGCGCTCACACATCCTAAAACTAATCGCATTCGCATTTTCCGTCCTCCCAAAAGGATTGTGTCAAACTCGACCCGACCTGAGCGCTATTTAGTATGCTTGCCTTATTTGCGCCTTGTGATTGCCACAATTATGCCACATTTTGATTCGCGGCAAGCCACATTTCAAATTTGGGTTCATCCTGACGGGCAATTCGAGCCGGAAAATGTTGGTAAAATCTCGTCAAAGTGCTGCGTTCTCTGTGGATACCGCACTCCCTTGCTCAGCGTCTGATTGCTAAGCGTGGCTGATGTCACAAATCACTGAAGCTGAAGATCAAGACCCGTTTGATGCGATTGTGGATGCGCCGTTCGACGCCGCTCTTGAAGAGCGCTATCTCGTTTATGCGCTTTCAACGATCACCGCGCGTTCGCTTCCAGACCTACGCGATGGGCTAAAGCCGGTTCACCGGCGGCTTTTGTGGACGATGCGGCAATTGGGCCTCGCCCCGAACAACACGTTTAAGAAATCAGCGCGCGTAGTTGGCGAAGTCATCGGCAAATATCACCCGCATGGCGACACGGCCGCCTATGATGCGATGGTTCGCCTCGCGCAGGATTTTTCGCTGCGCTATCCGCTCGTCGAAGGGCAAGGCAATTTCGGCAATGTTGATGGCGATAATGCAGCGGCCTATCGCTACACCGAAGCGCGCCTGACCAAGACTGCGATGCAGTTGATGGAAGGGCTGGACCACGGCACGGTTGATTTCATCCCAACCTATAATGGTGAGGAAGAAGAGCCGGAGTTGATGCCTGGTCTGTTCCCCAACCTGCTGGGCAATGGCGCAAGCGGGATTGCGGTGGGGATGGCGACCAATATTCCTAGCCATAATGTGGCCGAGGTGATCGACGCGACGCTTGAGCTGATCGACAACCCGCACGTTGAGCATGAGCGCTTGATGGAGCTGATGCAGGGGCCGGACTTTGCCACCGGGGGCCAATTGGTAGACAGTTCAGAAGTCTTGACCGAAGCCTATCGCACAGGTCGGGGAAGTTTCCGTCTGCGCGGTGTGTTCCACGCGCCCGAAGCCGAAAAGACCGAAGACATCGCTGCGGGGATTGAGCGTCTTGGTGGAGGCCAATGGCAGTTGGTCATCTCGGAAATCCCGTATCAAGTGCAAAAGGGCAAGCTGATCGAACAGATCGCGCAAGCCATTGCCGATAAGAAGCTGCCGATCCTCGAAGATGTCCGCGATGAAAGCGACGAGACAATCCGCATCGTTCTGGTCCCACGCAGCCGCAACGTCGACCCAGACTTGCTAAAAGAGAGCATTTTCAAGCTCACCGATATGGAAACGCGGTTTGGGCTGAACATGAATGTACTCGACGCCAATCGCACGCCGATGGTGATGGGGCTGAAAGAGTTGCTGCAAAACTGGACGGCGGCGCAAATAGCGATCCTTCAACGGCGCACACAGCACCGGCTTCATCAAATCGCCAAGCGATTGGAATTGGTCGAAGGCTATATCATCGCCTTCCTCAATCTTGATCGTGTGATTGAAATCATCCGTTATGAGGACGAACCCAAATCCGTAATGATGGCGGAGTTCGGCCTAACCGACCGGCAAACCGAAGCGATCCTCAACATGCGGCTGCGCTCCTTGCGCAAGCTCGAGGAAATGGAGTTGCGGCAGGAAAAGACTGACCTGCTTGCTGAGCAAGAAGATTTGCAAAAACTGCTCGATAGCCCTGCGCGCCAACGCACACGTTTGAAGAAAGACCTTCGCACTCTGCGCAAGGATTACGCCGAGGACACCGCCTTGGGCGCGCGGCGTACGCGTATAGAAGAAGCCGCGCCGACGGTTGAGTTCTCGATGGACGCGATGATCGAGAAAGAACCGATTACGGTAATCCTTTCCCAGAAGGGATGGATCCGTGCGGCTAAAGGCCATGTCGATCTCGCTCAAGAGTTCAAATACAAAGAAGGCGATGCGCTGTTCGATATCGTTCATGCGCAGACAACCGATAAGCTGCTGGTCGCGGGGTCTGACGGACGGTTCTACACCCTTGGTTGCGATAAGTTGCCCGGCGCACGCGGCTTTGGTGAGCCGGTGCGCACGATGATCGAGCTGCCTGCGGAGACATCCATCGCCAAACTGCTGGTCCACAAGGAAGGTGGGCGGCTCTTGCTCGCGTCCAGCATCGGCAAAGGCTTTGTCGCGGAGACTAAAGAGTTGATCGCGGAAACGAAGAAGGGCAAGCAGGTCGTGAACCTAAAGGGTAATGCGAAGCTTCAAGTGATCCATGAAATTGCCGAGGCGCACGATCACATCGCGGCTGTGGGTGACAATCGCAAGCTAGTGGTCTTCAACCTCGAAGAGATGCCAGTGATGGCGCGCGGGCAGGGGGTGCAGTTGCAGCGCTACCGCGATGGCGGATTGTCTGACGCGACGACGCTGACGTTGGCTGAGGGGCTAAGCTGGAAAATGGGCGGGTCTGGGGACCGGACGCGCACAGAAAACGAAATCGGCATGTGGAAGGTCGCGCGCGGAGCGGCGGGCCGAATGCCGCCGCAAGGTTTTCCTAAAAACAACCGGTTTGGGTGAGGCGTTTGTTTGATTTCGCAGTGCATCCGCGCTGCGATCTCTTCGCTCACGCGACCTAAAGGCCGCATCGCCGCGGTCGGGCGGTCGCCATATCGGCCCTGCGGACCGTTCTGTCAGAGTTCTTCGTTTAGGATTTGCTCAACCCGCGCCGCATCGGGAAACCCTTCTGCTACCCAGCGCCGCTGAACCGTCTGCAGGATACGCGCAACCTCAGGACCTGCGGCAACCCCGCGCGCGACAATTGTACCACCTTTCAGCGGTAGTGTCGGCGGCTCCCAATCTCGCAGTACCTGCGCATTCGCCCCTTGCAACAAAAGCCGATCTATCGCGAACTCAGGGGTGTGCTGGTAACCCAGCGCCAACGGGGCCTCACGGTCCTCAGCCCGACGATCCGCTGAGCAAACGAGCCGAGCTCGCTGCGCTTTCGACAATCGCAATCGAGCTGCAACATCTTCTGCAACATCGGTTGAGTGCGGAAGGAGCGCAGCCAAACGGCGTATCGCATTAGGCGCAAACCCCTGAGTATCTTCAGCATCGATCAACTGCGCCAGCGTCCTTATTTGCACCTTGCTTGCCTCGGGCAATATTACGCCAAGCACGCCCCTTTCATGCATCCGGGCGACGGTCTCATGCGGCGTTTGCAGTGCGAGTAATTTCAGTAGCTCATCTGCAATCCGTTCGCGACTCAGGCCTTTGAGCGTCTCGGCCAATTCGGCACAGGCAACCTCGGCCTCTGCGTCCAAGTCGGAGCCAAATCGCGCTTGAAACCGGTAGTAGCGCAAGATCCGCAAATGGTCCTCGCGTATCCGTTTACGCGCATCGCCGATAAAGCGAACCCGACGCGCATCCAGATCGTCTAAGCCGCCGAAATAGTCATCAATTGCCAAGGTTTCCGGGTGAGCGAACAGAGCATTGATCGTGAAATCGCGACGGGCCGCATCTTCGCGCCACTCGCTCGCAAAGGCGACGGTCGCGCGTCTGCCATCGGTTGAAACATCGCGGCGCAGAGTGGTGATCTCGACCGAACCACCTTCGAGCACCGCGGTCACGGTGCCGTGGTCGATACCGGTTGGGACTGTGCGAATGCCCGCTTGCGCGCACAGATCAATGACGGCGTCCGGCAAATGGGTTGTCGCGCAATCGACGTCGTGGACTTCAACACCTAGCAGCGTGTCGCGCACCGCTCCCCCGACCCAGCGCATATGCTCGGGTCCAAGCGCACGCATGAGCTGCGCTAGATCATCGCGCTGTGTCCACGCAGTTGGTGGGAGCTTTTTCGCCATCATCGTCCCCTGTGGAGTCAAAGCGCCGCAAATTCAATCCGCTGCGACAAGTTCGAAAGGATAGCAGCCGTCACTCCCCAGATGCGAAATCCATCATAGTGCAACTCAAGATAGCGTCGGTTCGCGCCTTTCCAAAAAACTTCGTTGACGGTCCAATTGTCGCGATTGAGCACCAATTCGAGTGGTGCTTCAAACCACGCCTCAACCTCCTCCGGGCTCGGCGTCAGAGGCAGGTCGGGTGGGATCACCGCCAATACGGGCGTCACGTCAAAGCCGGTGCCTGTGTGGAAACGGTCGCTGGTGCCGATCACCCGAACTTTCTCGCGCGGCAACGCCAATTCCTCTTCCGCTTCACGCAACGCGGCCGTGATGGCGTCTTCTCCGGGATCGAGCTTGCCGCCGGGAAAGGCGACTTGCCCCGGATGATCGCGCATATTGCTTGGCCGTTGAGTTAGCAGAACGCCGGGCTCATCGCGATCAGTAACCGCAATCAAAACCGCAGCCGGTGTGGCCCGGCCATCGGAAAGCCGCTCATCGTTGAGCAAGTCGGAAATGGGCTCCCGGTGCCCCTTTTCATAGAGCGCGCTCAGCCTGTCAAATAGGTCTGACAAAGGCTCAGCCTGCCGCCAAGAGCGAGAATATCGTGCCTTGGCTGGTCACCATCAATCCGCTTTCTAGATCATCGTCGCCGGACGCCAAAGCAATCTCAATGAGCTGCGCGTAGGTTGAGCGGTTCAATCGTGCTTCGCACCCGCGTCGCACACCCAAGTAAATCGCTGGTGTGTCCGGGTTGCCCACTGCCCTTAGGGCATTGTCTGGGCCAGCGACCACAAGTTCATCAGTGTTCAACCGAAACGCGAGATCGCCATCGCGAGCCAAGCAATCGACCGCGATAAAGGGGGCATCATCGACTTCAATACTGAGCTTTTCAAACGGGCTGACAAGCCAATGCTGTCCTGCGTCATCGCGGGTCAGCAGACTGGAGAATGCGCGCACCATAGCCGGGCGATGGATGGCGCCCCCTTGATGAAACCACGATCCATCAGCGGCGATGCGCATTTCGCTATCGCCCAATTTCTCAGGCGCCCAATGTTCAACCGGCGGCAGTTTGCGCAGAGCCACTTGCTCAGCGATTTGTGCAAGCGTCATCTCAGCAAGATAGGGAGGCGGCTCAAACGGCATTAATTGACCATTCGCCGCGCGTTAGATGGGGTACGCTATTCAGCCCTCCCATGGCCCCAACATCCCTTCATTTGGCATCGCAGAGAGCGCTTCGCCGCGCGCCAGCAAACGATGCGGTTCATATGGGCCGGGGCAACGCCATCCGGCCGTGGCTGCGGCAGAAAAGCCCCAACGTCCGTAATACTCTACATCGCCAATAAGTACCTGCGCGAGCGGCGGGCTGCCTTCATCGGCCAAGCGTTGCTCAGCATTAAGCATGGCTGCCATCAAGCCAAGTCCAAAGCCTTCGCTTTGCCGTTCTGGAACGACTGCGACAGGACCAACCATAACCAGCGGCACCGGACGACCTTCTGGATCGACAAGCGCGATGGGGTAGCACTGGATTGTGCCGACCAGCATCTCATCTGCATCAACTACAGCAAAGCTCAGCGCATCAAGATATTCCATTCCGGTTCGGATGCGATATGCGGTGCGCGCATGGCGGTCAGGGCCAAAGGCACGATCGAGCACTTGTTCGACCATGTCATCGGGCACCGCATTGAGCGGGATCAGGCTGGCGGTTTCGCTTTGCATGGCGGGCCGTTAGGGTGATTTGGGCCCTGTGCCAAGCCCGCTGCTCCTCACCAAACTCACTTTGCCGTGAGCTTGACTACCTTACCCTTTGGCCCGTCTTGTGCCACCCAAATGCTGCCATCGGGCCCTTGCTCAACGGAACGGATGCGGCTTTCCATATCAATTCGCGTGGCTTCGCTCGCGGTCTTGCCGTCCAGTTTGACCAGCACAAGGCCTTGTGCCTGAAGCCCAGCAATCACTGCGTGATTGGCCCAACCACCAAACATTTCACCGGAATAGATGATCATGTCGCCCGGCGCGATAACCGGCGTCCAATGCGCCGCAGGCTTTGAAAAGCCATCATCCTTGCTGTGATCCTCGATGGGATCGCCGCGATAGTGGTTGCCATAAGAACGAGTGGGCCAACCATAATTGGCCTCGCGCGTGACAAGGTTAAGCTCATCGCCGCCTGCGGGGCCGTGTTCGACATCCCACAATTGCCCCTCACTATCCCAGTCAATGCCAAGGATGTTGCGATGGCCATAGGACCAAATCTCTGCCTGCACTTTGCCCTGATCGGCGAACGGATTACCCTCGGCAGGCGAGCCATCAAGGTTCAGTCGGACAATTGTTCCAAGGTTGTTGGTATTGTCTTGGGCTGGCTCCAGTTCCTGCCGGTCGCCGCTGGCGATAAACAGGAACTTCTCATCAGGAGAAAAGGTAATCCTGTGCGAGTAGTGCCCGCGCCGCCCGGTTTTGAGTGATTGCCGCCAGATCACAGCCATATCGGTGATGGCGCAATCTTCACCGGCTTCGTCGCACGACAGTTTGCCGCGGCCAGCCACCGCACCGCGCGTATCTCCGTCACCGGCTTCGGCCCAGCTGAGATAGATCGTTCTACCATCAAGCGGTTTGTCTGCCTCCGACGCGAGGAATGCGATATCGCCAAGGCCCCCTTGGCCGCCAAAATCGACCTGCGGGACGCCACCAACTTCGCTGACTGAGCTGCTTTGAGTGTTCATCAGTTTGAGCGTTCCGGGCTTCTCTGTGACGAAAAGCATGTCCGTCCCCGGCGCAAATTCGATGGCCCACGGTTGGTCGAATTCAGCAACATCGGACATTGTGTATTCAACATCACTGGCAGCGATTGCGGACGAGCTTGCACTGCTTTCCCCAGAATCGGCGACCGCGCAACTTGCGAGCGCGATGGTGGGAAGGGACAGTGCGAGTGATGCTTTTGGAAATGCGTTCATGACAAGGGAAACTCCCATCTTCGATTTTGGTGCCCGCGCGCCGATAATCGGCGTCGATGAAGCGGGACGCGGGCCATTGGCAGGACCGGTAGTAGCCGCCGCCGTTGTGTTGGGGGACGTGATACCTTCGGGAGTCGACGATTCCAAGAAATTAACGGCCAAACGTCGTGCGGTGCTCGACGAACAGATACGTTCGACGTGCGGGTGGGCTGTGGCGGTGGTTGATGC
>CAZOLE010000094.1:0-7179 GCA_964580445.1 uncultured Porphyrobacter sp. | reverse complement strand
ACTCAACTCCGCTCCGATTGAAGCCATTCGCGGAGACGATGCGGCCCATAATGCGGCTGCGCTCAAGTCGCTTTTGATGGGAACTCCTGGGCCTTACCGAGATGCAGTGTTGTTCAATGCTGCTGGGGCTTTGGCAGTCGCACGAACGGGTAAGCAATGGCCCGAACGAGTAGCCATCGCGGCGGAAGCCATCGATTCAGGCAAGGCACACAAACTGCTTGAACGCTGGATCGACATGGCGGTTTAAGGCGCATGAACAAACTCGAAGAGATATGCGCAAACAAACGCGAAGAAGTAGCTGCTCGCAAGACGGCGACAAACGTCAAGACGCTTGAGGGGCAAGCCTCCCAACACACAGCGCCTCGCGGTTTCGAAGCCGCTTTGCGCAGCGCAAGTGAGGCTGGCTTTGGCCTTATCGCAGAGATCAAACGCGCGAGCCCATCAAAAGGACTGATCCGCGAAGATTTCGACCCACCAAGTCACGCGCGCGACTATGAAACAGGCGGCGCAACCTGCCTATCGGTCCTTACAGACGCGCACTATTTCCAAGGACACGAAGACTTCCTTGTCGCTGCTCGCGCAGCCTGCAGCCTTCCAGTGTTGCGCAAAGACTTTATGGTCGATCCTTGGCAGTGCTTAGAAGCCCGCTCCATCGGGGCAGATGCGATCCTAATCATCGTTGCGGCACTTGATAATGGCGCGATGCAAGAGATTGAGAACGCCGCACTGGATCTGGGTATGGATGTGCTGGTCGAAGTGCACGATGAACTTGAGTTGGAGCGCGCGGCAACACAGCTCAAATCGCGCCTTATCGGCGTTAACAATCGAAACCTCAAAACCTTCACCACAGATCTTGCGACGACCGAACGGCTTGCTCCCATTGCCCCCGCAGGATCGCTACTGGTGGGAGAAAGCGGCATTTCGACGCATGATGATTGCAAACGATTGTCGCGGGCAGGCGTTCGCACTTTCCTCGTCGGCGAAAGCCTCATGCGCGCTAGCGATATTGCGCTTGCCACCCGCGAGTTGGTTGGCGCACATTCCTCGGTGACATGAGCAAACTCACGCATATTGACGAAGACGGTGCCGCGCGCATGGTCAATGTCGGTGGAAAGCAACCCACGCAGCGCGTTGCGGTTGCCTCTGGTCATATTTCCATGACACCAGAGGCTCTGAATGCCATTAAGTCAGGCCACGCACCCAAAGGTGACGTTCTTAGCACTGCTAGGATCGCTGGGATCATGGCAGCCAAGCGTACCGGCGAGTTAATCCCCCTCTGTCATCCACTAGGTCTCGAGGCGGTGACACTCGACTTAGAATTTGAACCGAATGGAATTCGCGCCAGCGCTACGGCATCGCTTACCGGCAAAACGGGCGTTGAGATGGAAGCCATGGTTGCGGTTTCAACCGCCCTATTGACGGTCTACGACATGGCTAAGGCAATCGACAAAGGCATGGTCATTTCTGAGGTGCGATTAGTCGAGAAACGCGGCGGCAAATCGGGTCATTGGGTAGCGCCTAGATGAGCGCGATGCTGACGCTTGAAGAAGCGCAGCGTGCACTGCTGGCGCTTGCGCCAAAGCGAACTTCCACCTCTTTGGAGCTTACGCCCGAATTCCCCAAAAGGTTCTTGGCCGAAGATGTTTGTGCGCAGCGCACACAGCCTTCGGCTGATCTGTCTGCGATGGATGGTTATGCAGTGACGCCGGGCTCGGGGCCTTGGCAAAAGGTCGGTGAGAGCCGCGCAGGAACGCCATTTGTTGGCGAACTGTGTCCAGGTGAATGCACTCGCATTTCAACTGGGGCACATGTACCAAACGGCGCGAACCGCATCCTTATTCAGGAAAATGCCGTTGTAGATGGTACGCTAGTCTCAGCCACTGAAAACGTCGCGCAAGGTCGCCACATTCGAAAAGCCGGGTTCGACTTTAGCGAAGGCGATATAGTGTTACGGAAAGGAACTGAGGTGACGCCGGGCGTTCTAGCCCTCGCCATTTCGTCTGGGCAGTGCAGCCTTCCCGTGACTGAACCTCCCACCGTGGCGGTGCTAGATAGTGGCGATGAGTTGGTTCCGCTCGGGCAACCGGCCGGCCTGAATCAGATCCCCGCCAGCAATGGTGCAATGATTGCGGCAATGCTGAACCCTTATGTGGGCTCGATCCTTCCACTTGGCCCCGTCCCCGATGATCGCAATAAGTTGGCGCATGCTTTGCGACAATCGGAGAGCAGCGACGTCCTCATCACAACCGGGGGCGCATCGGTCGGCGACCACGACCTTATCCAGCAAGCGCTAAAGGATTGGGGCGCAGACCTCGCTTTTTGGAAAGTTGCGATCAAGCCGGGTAAACCGTTGATGGTGGCAACGCGCGGCAAACAGGTGATCGTCGGCCTTCCGGGCAACCCGGTGTCGAGTTTCGTGACCTGTTTCCTCTTCGTTTTGCCACTGATCCGCGCAAGTATGGGCGATCCCAGCCCATTGCCCAAGCGGTCGGTGTCTGCAGCCGGTGAGGCGCTCCCAGCGGTTGGCAAAAGGCATGAATTCTTGCGCGGCCAATCCGACGGAAACACAGTTGGATTGATGACCTCTCAAGACTCCAGCGGGCTTGCCGCTTTGGCGAACGCTGACTGTCTGATCGATCGTCCCGCCCGAGCAGGTGAAGTGCGCGAGGGCGACCTTGTATCGGTGTATAACCTCCAAAATGGCTGAATTGTAGGCTTCTGACCGTGCTGACGACTTGACTTGCATAAATTAGTTGCCTACTTGTTCCACATTCGTTCACGTAATGGTGGCCGAAACAGCGCTGGCAATGCATCGGATCAATTTGGATCGCAGATGCCTCTTGCGGCGCGTTTATTGGAACTTGTGCCGCACGGGCTGCCAAGCATTCGCTGCCCACCTGACCCAAGGGAGTTGAATTATGCTGACTGCTAAGCAGCACGAATTGATCCGATTTATCCAACAACGGTTGGAAGAGACCGGTATTTCCCCGAGCTTTGAAGA
The DNA here is from genome assembly GCA_964580445.1 of uncultured Porphyrobacter sp. Lineage (GTDB taxonomy): Bacteria > Pseudomonadota > Alphaproteobacteria > Sphingomonadales > Sphingomonadaceae > Erythrobacter. The sequence continues at coordinate 4,178 of CAZOLE010000094.1, read as the reverse complement.
GATGAAGGAGGCGCTCGATCTTAAGAGCAAGTCGGGCGTTCACCGACTGATCTCCGCTTTAGAGGAACGTGGCTTTATCCGACGCTTGCCAAACCGGGCTCGAGCGCTTGAGGTTGTTAAGATACCAGAAGACGCAACCCCTACCCCGCGCGCGGTTGCCCCCGCGGCTAATGATGCCGTTTCGGCGATCCGGTCAGCTCCTTCTCAACCTATCGCTGAACCAGCGAACGACGTGATCGAGCTTCCACTGCATGGCAGAATTGCCGCTGGTGCGCCGATTGAGGCGCTGGAAGGCCAAAGTTCGCTTCCGGTGCCAGCTGCGCTGCTAGGTCCGGGTGAGCATTACGCACTCGAAGTATCAGGCGATTCGATGGTCGAGGCTGGGATTTTTGACGGTGATTTTGCGTTGATCAAACGCACCGATTCAGCGCGCGATGGTGAGATTGTCGTCGCGCTGGTGCACGGCGAAGAAGCGACCCTCAAATATCTACACAAGGATGGCGGCCTTGTTCGGCTCGATCCGGCGAACGCCGCTTATGATCCGCAAGTCTATGGTGCTGGTGAAGTGCAAGTCCAAGGCAAGCTTGCCGGGCTTTTGCGGCGTTATCACTAGGAGCTGATGTCGCAGGTTATAGTGCGCGTGGGCGCCCATGGGAAACAGGCAAGCTGCCGTTACTCTATCGTCCCACGCCACCAACCATGCGCACCTTGTCTGTCCGCGACGCTCACGATGCTCTCTGAGTCCAAATGCAATGCTAGGCCCCCGCTTCGATCCAGCATTCGTTTGTCCGCCTTAAGCCATTTGGGCTGGCAGGAGCGCGGAAGATAGCGATCTGCAATAACAATGTCTGCTCGTTCGCACGCTGCAGCAAGCGCGCGCTCTTCGACAAGATCGCGGTTGCGTGCCATCAAGAGTGTCCAGTTTCTCCCTCCACGCCCAATCTCCGCGACGCAGAATTGGGCAGAGCAATTCGCACCCTCCCATTCAGATATCGGAACCGGGTCGCTCGTAACACTTGACAGTTCAAGCATATTGTCGCGGGCAAAGTCCGAGCGAGTATCGCGCAAAGACAATAGCCGTTTGCTCCCATCGCTGGTCTCCATGACAATTCCGACATGGCGCCCTTCGCGTCCGATCAAGATGTCGGGAACTGGCGTGAGCCACAACATCGCGCTGGCAATTGCGGCGGGAACGAGGCCCAGAAATCGCGCTTTCCCATTCCAAAGCGCCAACCACAAACCACCAAACACAAACAGTGCAATAGTGAAGATACTCATTTGAGGCATCAGTTTTACCGCCCCGGGCTGAGCCGAGGTGAAATGCGCAATGCCCAAGAGTAAGTTGAGCGTGGCCTTCACTAGCCACCAAGCCGGGCCACCTAGTCCAATCGTATCCAATGCCAGCGCAAAAGCGATCAGCGGCATGGAAATAAATGTGACCAGCGGGATCGCAAAAACGTTGGCTGCTGCACCATACAGGCCCGCTCTGTGAAAATGGAACAACACTATCGGCATCAAGGCGATCTCGATCACCAAGCCAGTTAGGAACAGCATAGCGATGTTACGCCCGCTTCGTTTAAGCCAAGGCTCTTCACGTGGTGCAAGGAAGGCTCTAGCCAACGGGCTTGAGTGTAGCGCGACGATGGCCAGTACTGCCGTAAAGCTCATCTGAAAACTTGGACCCACGACACTTTCTGGCCAAAGCAACAGCACGAACATCGCCGCCACCGCTACCATTCGCAGCGACAAAGCATCTCGTCCCATCGCCAGCGCAATCAAAACCAGCATTGCCGCGGCGCAGCTTCGCACCGTCGGGATTTGCGCGCCAGTGAGCAGTGTGTAGCCAATCCCTGCGGCCGCACCAATCGCCGCCGCAACAATGGGCAATCTAACGCGAAGCGCTAAGGCTGGAAACAAAGCGAGCAATTTGAGTGCTATGAAGTAGGCCGCAGCGATCACGGCGCTAACATGCAAACCGCTGATTGCGAGCAAGTGCGTTAAGCCTGCATCGCGCATCGCCTCTTCGTCAGCCTCGCCAATTGCACCGCGGTCACCGCTGGCAAAGGCCGCGGCGATTGTGCCTGCAGAGCCGTCGACCCGTTCACGGACGTGGTTAGACAAAGATCGCTGAATGGCCGCAATACCGCCCCTGCGGTCTGGAGGTTCGACCACCTCGACATCTCCAATCACCCCGCCGGTTGCCGCAAGACCTTTGAACCATGCTGCGCGAGCGAAATCATAACCACCGGGCAACATTGGGCTAGCCGGAGGCATCAATCGCGCCCGCAATCGCAGAATCGCGCCTTCCGTCATCTCCGGTGATACCTTATCGAGCGGGACGTTGACCCGGATCTTCTGTGCTTTTCCGGTTTCGACGTTGCGGACTGCCATTGTAATCCGGATCCGATCATCCGCTGGCTGGTTCTGGCGTTCAAGAACATAGCCCTGCACGCGCTCTACAATCGGCCGTTCGATAGGCTCCGCACCGATCATTTCGGAACGCGCCCAGACCACAGCAATCCCGGCAGCGAATATCAGGCCGCATGCTACTAGTGCCTGTCGCAAGTTCACCCTGCGATCCTCACCCCGCCAAAGTGCGGTCGCAGCAAGCGCAACGAGAATAGCCGTGACCATTGCTGCACCCCATTGCCACGGGGCCTTCAGCGAGAACCAGCACAGAATTCCAAGAGCGAAAACCACTGCGAGCCAAGGCGCGCGATCAAAACCCGATTGATCAAGGAAGCGCTCGGCCCGATCTGTTATTGCGAAGCCGATACGCGCCTGAGCGCTGGACAAGTGGGTATCGCTTTGCCAGACGCGCGCACGTGCTGCATCTTGCGCGGCTGCGCCATCATGTGCGGCAGTCACGGGGTCATCACCCATAGGTATCAAAAGCGTGTCGCGCATCCCCCCCCCCTTCATCGCGCTTCGAATAGAATAGGATTAGACAAGTAATGGCAAGCGAAACTGGCAGTAAAAATGATGCGGTCGTAACGCGCTTTGCCCCCTCGCCGACCGGTTTTCTGCACATTGGTGGTGCACGTACAGCGCTTTTTAATTGGCTTTATGCTCGCCATCACGGTGGCAAAGCACTGTTAAGGATCGAGGACACCGATAAGAAACGTTCTACCCAAGAGGCAATTGATGCCATCCTCGACGGATTAAACTGGTTGGGTCTCGACTATGATGAAGAGCCAGTTTTTCAGTCACAACGCGCCAACCGACATGCTGAAGTTGCGAACAAACTTCTAGACGCGGGCCATGCCTATAAGTGCTTTGCTACACCCGAAGAACTCGAAGCCATGCGCGCTGAGCAACGTGAAAAAAAACAGCCACTGCGTTATGACGGACGTTGGCGCGACCGAGACCCTTCCGAAGCGATGGATGACGCGCCCTATGTTGTCCGGGTAAAAACCCCGCTCGATGGCGAAGCAACAATATCGGACGCAGTGCAAGGGAGTGTCTCCGTCAAGAATTCGGAATTGGATGACTATATCATCCTGCGCGCGGACGGCACACCAACCTACATGCTCGCCGTGGTCGTTGATGATCACGATATGGGCGTGACGCATGTTGTGCGCGGCGATGACCACTTGAACAACGCGTTTCGCCAACTGCCAATTTATCATGCAATGGATAAGATCGAAGGTGATTGGCCAGAACCGATCTACGCTCACATTCCATTGATCCATGGCTCTGATGGCGCGAAGTTGTCGAAACGTCATGGAGCACTGGGGGTGGACGCCTACCGGGACGACATGGGTATCTTGTCTGATGCGCTCTTCAACTACTTGCTGCGGCTAGGTTGGGGACACGGCGACAAGGAAGAGGTTACCCGCGCAGAAGCCATTGAATTGTTTGATCTGCCAGGTGTCGGCAAAAGCCCGTCACGCTTTGATCTAAAGAAGCTGGCGAACATCAACGCGCACTATATCCGAGAAAGTGATGACGCGCAGCTTGCAGCATTGGCCTTGCCGCTATTGCCTGAAGGCGCGGACTTGGACCTTTTTACCCGCGCAATGCCAGCCCTTAAGACGCGCGCTAAAAGCGTTGCCGAATTGGCTGACGGCGCCAGCTTTTTGTTCGCGTCAATCCCAATTGAGATGACCGACAAAGCTGCAAAGTTGATTGATGAGGAAGCCAAGCCTCGCCTTGCGCAAGTCTCTCAGGCTCTATCG
>CAZOLE010000093.1:0-7353 GCA_964580445.1 uncultured Porphyrobacter sp. | reverse complement strand
ATACAGGGTTGGGAAGCTTGGCACTGAGCCGACATGGCCGCGTCACACATGTTGATGCATCAAAGAAGTCCGTGGCGCAGGCGCGCGAGAATGCTGAGCTGTCGGGGATGGAAGATGCGCCGATCCGTTGGCTGGTTGATGATGCGGGCAAGTTTGCCGCGCGCGAAGTGCGGCGTGAGCGCCGATATGACGGGATCATCCTCGATCCGCCCAAATTTGGACGAGGGCCAAAGAATGAGACATGGCGATTGGAAGAGGGTCTGCCTGATCTGATCAATGACTGTGCCAAGCTGCTCGATAGTGACAGCAAATTTCTATTCCTGACCGTTTACGCGGTACGCATGAGCGCCCTTTCAATTGCCGAATTGCTCCGCGAGAAGCTCGAGCAATTGCCCGGCACAATTGAGTATGGTGACCTCGCTGTCCGCGAAGAAGCAGACAATGCTCGGCTTTTGCCAACCGCAATCTTCGCGCGATGGAGCAATCCCGGCTAAACGGGCGCCACTTATGACCAACACCGATTCGCTCATTCTTGAAGTGGCTGACCTCGAAGTGGATGTTCTCACCGGCATCTATTCGGAAGAGACCGGTAAACCGCAACCGCTGCGCATCACCGTGCAAGCCCGCTATGATGTTGCGGAACGGTACGACCCGGAGACGCCGCTCGACGCGAGCAAGAACTATATGGACCTAAAAGAGGCGGCGAGCGAACTGCCCGTGGGTGTGCATTTCAAACTAATCGAAGCGGTGGCCGATCACATTTGCGGCACTTTGTTTGCGCAGGATGTGCGGGTTCAAGCGGTGACGATTAAGATCGTAAAACTCGCCATCGCCGAAGCGAATGAGAAAATCGGTGTTACCCTACACCGTGAACGGCAAGCGGGTTAGAAGCCACTCAATGCAAAAAGTCTTCGCAATCGAGAATTTGCCGCAAGCGGCGATTGAAGCGAGCGCTTATGTGATTGCCAACCATCTCGATGCGATCCGAACGCAGTTGAACGATGCGGAGACTAGCGCTCTCGCGATTGCCTTACCTACAGCTCCTTATGACCATCGCGATTGGCGCAGGGCGCTCGCGCGCGACCTTGCCCGTGCACATGCTCCCAAACGCGTAAATGTTGTCGCTGCGGCTGACGAAGCGGCTGCTGAAAAGTTGCTCTCATATTTGAGGGATGCGCTCGGCGTCACAGGTCAGTATCTTGAAGCACATGGGTAACCAATCAACTCGCAAACCCGATCTGATTGAAGTGGGCGGTACACAAAGCTCGCTAGTCGATGCGTTTCAGCGTCGGATTACCTATCTGCGCCTGTCCGTGACGGACCGTTGCGATTTGCGCTGTTCCTATTGCATGCCTGAGCGGATGCAGTTTTTGCCAAAGCGCGAAGTGCTGACCCTCGAGGAGCTATATGAGCTTGCGGCCGGATTCATTGATCGCGGTGTAACCAAAATCCGGATCACTGGCGGTGAACCCTTGGTCAGGCGGGATATTATCGACCTGTTCGATGCGCTAGGCCGACGGCTTGGACCCAAAGGGCACGGCGGCCTCGAAGAACTCACCCTCACGACCAATGCGACGCAGCTCGCAGGAAACGCCGACGCTTTGGCGCGCGCAGGCATGCGCCGGGTCAATATCTCGCTGGATACATTGGATCGAGATGCCTTTGCGAAGCTAACGCGTCGTGATGCGTTGCCACAAGTTTTAGACGGGATCAAAGCGGCGAGCGAGGCCGGCTTGAAGGTCAAACTGAACGCTGTGGCTCTCAAAGGTATCAATGAAGACAATCTGCCGGAGATGATTGCTTGGGCGCATTCCGAAGGTCACGATGTGACTCTGATCGAAGTCATGCCGCTTGGTGAAGTTGAAGAAGATCGGCTCGACCATTTTCTTCCGTTGAGCGCGGTGCGCGACAGGTTGGAGGAACGTTGGAACCTTACGGACAATGACGACAACACTGGCGGACCCGCGCGCTATGTCGATATTGCTGAGACCGGCGGAAGGCTTGGCCTGATCACTCCGCTGACCAACAATTTCTGCGAGGGTTGCAACCGGCTTCGGGTGACAGCGACTGGGCAACTATACCCTTGCCTTGGTGGATCGGAGCGAGTGGATCTGCGCGCGGCTTTGCGGTCCGATGCGCCAGGTGAAGAGCTTGCCCGATCGCTCAATGAAGCAATGCGGATCAAGCCCGAGCGTCACCATTTCCGCATGGATGAACGAGGCGCAGAACCTGCGCAGCCGCGCCATATGTCGATGACAGGTGGCTGAATGTGAGCGTGAAAATCGTCTTTCTCGGGCCGTTGCGCGACCTTGCCGGTGAGGAGACGCGCTTGGTTGAAGCGCCGCTTGACTGGGCGGGTCTTGTCGAAGCCGTTGGACCAGCGGTGGCAGAGCAATTGCAAGAGGCGCGAGTGAACATCGCCTGCGGCGGTAAAGTGCTCAGCGATAAGACCGCGCTTAACGCTGCCGATGGCGACGAAGTGGCGCTTCTTCCTCCTGTTTCAGGGGGATGATACGCGACGTCCGCCTTGTTGAAGAGTCATTTGATCCCAACCACGCGGTCGATGCGCTGGCTGAGAGTACGCCCGATGCTGGCGGGATAGCGACCTTTACGGGCAAAGTTCGGGCGGCTGGTGTCGAAGCTCTGGAGCTGTCGCACTACGAGCCGCTGACTTTGGCAAACATGCACGAACTTGCTGATCGAACGTTTGAACGGTTTGATCTTATGGGACTGCTTATGGCGCACCGCGTAGGGCATTTGCATCCAGGTGAACCGATTGTTTGCGTGTCGGCTGCTGCCCGTCACCGCCGTGACGCCATCAATGCGGTCGATTTCGCGATGGACCATTTGAAGAGCGCTGCGTGGTTTTGGAAACGCGAGTTACGCGATGGAACATGGCACTGGATTGAGCCGCGCGGCGAAGATCGCCTCGATCTTGCGCGCTGGTCCTAATTGTTATTGGCCGAGCAGACTCCACAAGGATGCGATCGTGTTGTCTTGCTGTTTGATCAAGCTGAGCACTTGCGCACGCGCCGAATTGGCAACGTCAGAGCCTTGTAAGCGGTTGCTGCGTTCTGCCAACAACAGATCAAGATCAGCCAAGGCGTACTCAGTTTCGCCGCGCAAGGATGTGAGTTCTGCTAAGGCTATCGCTGCGTTGCCATAAGCGTTGCTGCTTGGCGCCGAACCACGTGCGATTTGGGCCAAACTGCGAGCGGATTGTGCCTTCGTGTTGAAGCGCGCATTCGCACCAGCTGCCCGGTCAAGCAAGTTTGCAACAGTTGTCGATGGTGCACGCGATTCAATCGGCAATTCCGCAGGCCTAACGGCCGCGACGGGAGTAACTTCAAACTGGCCTTGCTGTCGCTCAACATCACGCACGGCAAGCGAGGGGTATCTGTCACCACTGCCAGAGCAAGCGGCAAGGAATCCTGCGGTCAGGAGGCAAGCGAACAAATTGCGAAACGAAGTCTGGTTCATTACCATGCCGCCTATCACGCCAAAGCGTGTCGGCAAACCCAGCATTGTGCAATGAACAAATGCCAAAATTGCGGCGGTTCAGCGTTGACTTGCAGGCCTCGTTCCCTTAACGGCACCCATCTTTCCGGCGCAGCAAACTTGCGGCGTCGCATTGCTGTTCGATTTGTGCGCAGACGCGCGTTGGTCGGACACAGCCTAGATCGAGAGTAAAATAGCATGTTCGCAGTAGTGCGCACGGGCGGCAAACAATACCGGGTTGCCGCCGGAGACAAAATCGCCGTTGAAAAGCTCGCTGGTGAAGCGGGTGAAGCAGTGACGTTGGATGACGTTCTTATCGCAGGTGAAGGTGACAGTGTCGCTGACGCTTCGAAAGTGAGCGTGTCGGCAGAGATCATTGCTCAAGCGAAGAGTGAAAAGGTTGTCGTTTTTAAGAAGCGTCGCCGCCACAACTATCGTCGCAAGGCCGGCCACCGTCAGCAAATGACACTGCTGCGCATCACAGATGTGGGCGAAGGCAAGAAGGCTCCGGCCAAAAAAGCCGCTCCTGCTAAGAAAGCAGCGCCAAAGGCGGACACTGAAGCGAAAGCGGCTCCAGCCAAGAAACCAGCTGCAAAGAAAGCGGCACCAAAAGCTGCGGCAGCTGAAAAAAAGGCTCCGGCGAAAAAGCCAGCGGCTAAGAAGGCAGCTGCTAAAAAAGCAGCGCCTAAATCAGACGACACGAAGTAAGGACGTAGAGAACCATGGCACATAAGAAAGCAGGCGGTTCATCGCGTAACGGTCGCGATTCAGAAGCCAAACGCCTTGGCGTCAAGAAGTTCGGTGGTCAGGACGTGATCGGCGGCAATATTCTCGTGCGTCAGCGCGGCACCAAGTTCTATCCGGGCGTCAATGTCGGCATTGGTCGTGATCATACGCTCTTCGCGCTCGAAAACGGCGTGGTGCGATTCCACAAAGGTAAGCTTGGCCGCAAATATGTCTCAGTCGACATGATGGCAGAAGCAGCCGAATAACCGGACGGTTCAATAAAGGGATCGTCCAATGGGGCGGTCCTGGCCGGGAATTTCAACCGGCAGCGTAGAGGGAGACAGGCCAACCCATCACCCGGGGAGAGCCTTCTCCCTCTTCTCGTTTCTCCTTCAGTAGTATCCCGGGGCGGACCAGAACGTTTCGGTAGGTATCCTGCCTTCAAATGGCTGCGAGTCTTTGACTTGTAGCGATGGTCTGGCAGCGGACAGGAAAGGAGAACAGCGTGTTTCACAGAACAGAAAGACTGCTTCTTCGTCCGGCTTGGCCGGAGGATTGGCCTGCGATCAAAGCGGGGATCGCTGACCTTGCAGTGCTGCGCAACCTCGCCAGCGCACCGCATCCCTATCAAGACAAAGACGCGCAGCGATTCGCTAGCTCGGAGCCGCCTGCGCGCTTTCCGCGCTTCTTGTTAACTATGGCGGAGACGGCTGAAGTCGTTGGGACGATCGGGATCGATCCTGACCCTGATGGACGAACAGAGATGGGCTATTGGGTCGCGCGCCAGCATTGGGGAAATGGGTTTGCAACCGAAGCAGGTCGCGCAGTGCTCGAGATGGCGCGCATTCTCGGACACACGCAAATTGCCGCGGCGCACTTTGTTGACAATCCAGCGTCTGGTGCGGTGCTGCGCAAGATTGGATTTGAGCCTACTGGCGAGATTCGCGAGCGCTTTTCCTTTGGACGTGGGGAAGCTGCGCCGTCTGTTGAATATGCGCTCGACCTGCCCGTAATGGCCGAATTCGCAATGGCGACGGCTTAGAGGAAAGGTGGACGCGTTTGGCGTGAACATCTGCGCTCGCTTGTGCCGCATGGCGAATAAGACTAGCTCTTGAACCGCATGACCACTCGCAAACGACTTTCGCCTGAAGAATCCCGCAGTTCTGCGCTTGAAGCAGCGCGCGCGCTGTTGATTGAGACTGGCCCGCAATCGGTGACGTTAAAGGCGGTGGCGGGGAGGATTGGTCGAACCCATGCCAATCTGCTTCATCACTTCGGCTCTGCGTCGGGCCTGCAAAAGGCGCTGGCGGAGCATTTGGCTCGCACGGTTTGCGACACCATCATCGAAGCGGTTCATGCAACCAGAGCTGGGCTAGGGTCCGCGCGTGAGGTGGTGGATCTAACTTTTGACGCGTTTGATCGCGAAGGTGCAGGTGCGTTGACCAGTTGGATGCTGCTCACTGGCAATGAAGATGCGCTCAACCCGATCATCACCACGATCCATGAATTGGTTGATGAGATTGCACCGCGCGAGGCGGAAACGCATGGCGACACAATGCCGGTTCACCGCGATACGCTCAGCCTTGTTTTGCTGGCACTCGGTGATGCTTTGATGGGCGCGGCCTTGGCGAAATCGCTGGGGCTTCCGCGTGAAGCCGCTCGCGAGAGGGCTTTGGCAAACCTCGAAGCTTCACTTGCCGATCATTTTCAGGCGTAGCTTTCAGTCGCCGATGGTGGCTTTCTGCCAGTCCGGTAGGGAGCTTGGATCGAGGTCTGCGACGCGCAAGTGATCGACAGCTAAGGCAAGGTCTGGATATGCGATCTTGCGCCGTTTCTCGTCGGATTGGGCAATTGGAACCACGACGAGCCTGCGGTTGACCTTCTGCCGCCAGTTCATTCTCGCGGTGTTTTCTTGTCCGATATAGCAGCCTTTTTCGAAGCTTACGCCGTTGAGATCAACTGCATTGGTCTCCAACCACAGGATGTCACCAAGCTCTGCGCGCCCTTCTGGTACGCCTAGGCTCAGGCGGTGAGCGAGATAGGCATCGTCGACAGCGGGGTTGGAGGCTTCAGAGGCTCCTAGCCAGCGGTAACCCAACGCCCCAAGCCGTGGATCAGCCTTTGCCCCGTCATGCAGGTCGGTCGACCAATGGACGCTCACAGATTCGTCGCGGGCTATGTCGATCGGGCGGCGTAGACGATAAAGCGAAAGGCGCTTGGCAAGTTCGTCGGCGTGGTCAGCTTCACAATCGAGCAGCAAGTCATCGCCATCTCGCCAGACGAAGAAGTCGAACATCGCTTTGCCTTGTGCGCTCAATAGGGCGGCGTAAACCGGCAAATCACCCGCGACATCATTGGTGATGAGCCCCTGCAGAAAAGCGGCTACATCCTCGCCAGCTTCTCGCGGAGTAAGGCGGATAATCGCACGTAATTCGAGATGATTAGAAGTCATAACGTAGAAACTTTCTTAGCAATCGCGCCGGCAAGCCGATCGCCCAATTGCGGCCCTTGGTCTGGGTATAGAAAGGGTTCGATCATTTCCGCTTCCATCACTGCAAGCGCGCCGTTTTCCATCCGTAGCATGTCAATCCGTGCATAAATCGGGCAGTCGAAGGGCAGAGCTTTGATAATCCCGTGGGCCGCTTCGGCCTCCTCGGAAGAAGGTTCGAATGCCTCCTCGATCCCACCATAAAGCGATTGGATACGGTAATCGTCCTTTGCTGGAAGTTTGCGAAGGCAGTGTGATAGTTCTCCGTCGATAAAGACAAAGCTAAGTTCCCCTTCGTTCGCAATGGCCGGGAGGAAAGGTTGCAACATAGCGGGTTGGCTAAAGTTCCAATCAGCGTCGGGCAGTGAGCCGCGCGAAATCAGTTCCTGACCCAGTGCGCCCGCCCCCACTTGGCGTTTCACAACCACACGGTCGGTCTCAAATGTGTCCATCGCTTCGAGCGCGCCCTTTGCCGTCACAGTCTTGCGCCACAGGGTTGGAACAGTGTGTGCCCCGCGCTCGCCCAATTGGCGCAAATACGTTTTGGTCATGTTCCAACGCACCACTTCGGGAGTATTGCAAACGGCGATGCCGCGCTCGCTTAGTGCTTCGAGCTTCGCAAGGAAATCGTGGGCTTTATC
>CAZOLE010000092.1:0-7370 GCA_964580445.1 uncultured Porphyrobacter sp. | reverse complement strand
GGCGAACCCAACGGCTATATAGTCGGGCGCGAAGGCGGCGGGGCGTTTATCTTCGGTGCTCGTTACGGCTCGGGCACACTGCATCACAAGGTCGAAGGGGAACGCAGAGTTTATTGGACCGGTCCGTCAATAGGTTTTGACGCGGGTGCGAATGCTGGCAGCTCGTTCGTGCTGGTCTACAACCTTTACGACACGCAAGACCTCTTCAAGCGCTTCCCGGGCGGCGAGGGACAGGCCTATTTCGTCGGCGGGATGCATGTCAGCTATATGCGGCGCGGGGACATTGTCTTGATCCCAATCCGCGTAGGCGCAGGGCTGCGTTTGGGCGTCAACGCAGGCTATCTCAAGTTCTCTGAGAAACAGCGCTGGCTGCCGTTCTGATCAAATAGGTGAAAAGCCGGTTGCGGAGTTATGATTAGCGCGGCATTGCGCGCGGCATGCTTAATCGACTCGACGCCCAATCGCCTGATGCGCTGCTCGCGCTGATCAAACTCCACGCTGCGGATGACCGCCCGGACAAGATTGATCTGGGCGTCGGCGTTTATCGCACGGGGCAGGGCGATACTCCTGTATTTGGTGCGATCAAAGCTGCGGAACAGCAGCTCGTCGACGAGCAGGACTCCAAAAGTTATCTCGGCCCCGAAGGTGATATGGGCTTCGTCAACGCGTTGATGCCTTACATCTTCGGAGCAAATGCGACCATGGGCGGACGCATCGCGGGGATGCAGACCCCCGGCGGTACAGGCGCGGTGCGGTTGGCCGTGGCGCTGGCTCAAAAGGCCGGGATGACCAAGCTGCATATGGGCACGCCAAGCTGGCCCAACCACGCGCAGATCATCAACGATGTTGCGATGGAGTTTGTAGCCTTTGACCATTCGAATCCGGACGGAACGGCGAATATCGAAGCGGTGTTGGCAGCCATCAACGAGGCGGGGCCGGGCGAAGGTATCTTGCTGCACGGTTGTTGCCACAACCCAACCGGGATCGACTATTCAGAAGATGACTGGGCGGCCATTGGCGAGGCGATTGCAGCAAGCGGAGTTTTTCCAATCATCGACACCGCCTATCAAGGGCTGGGTTACGGATTGGAAGAAGACGCAGCCGGTATGCGCAAGGTCCTCGCCAAGGTACCCGAAGCCTTCATCGCCTATAGCTGCGACAAGAATTTTGGCATGTATCGCGACCGGGTTGGCGCGTTCTACATCCTCGCCGACGATCAAGAGACGCTAGATGCGGCCTTTTCCAACGCCAACGCTTTGGCACGCGCGAGCTGGTCAATGCCGCCAGACCATGGCGCGGCGGCAGTTCGGTTAATCCTGCGCGATAACAAGCTGACTGCCATGTGGAAGGATGAGCTCGATCAAATGCGCGACCGGATGCGGCAGGTACGCAAGACACTTGCCGAGGCGGGAATGGTCGGCAGCGTCGATATGACGCCGCTAGGTAAGCAAAACGGATTGTTTTCTGTGCTGCCCGTGACGAAAGAACAGGTTGCGCAACTGCGCGAAGAGCATGGCATCTATATGGCCGGTTCTGGCCGCATCAACATTGCGGGACTGACTATGGGCAATATTGAGAAATTCATCGACGCTGTCGCTGCGGTCACGGGCTAAAGCAAGGATTCTAAATGCTCGACCGCCAACCCATTCTCGAATGTGAAAAAGTGCTTTTGCGCCCTCTCACAACCGATGATTGGGAGGCGCTTTTTGCTGTGGCCAGCGACCCGGCGGTTTGGGAACAACATCCCATGCATGATCGCTGGCGTGAGGATGTGTTTCGCGAGTTTTTCGAAGATGCCCTTGCGAAACAAGGTGCGCTCGCGATCGTTGATCAGGCAAGCGGCGCAGTTGTCGGCTCTAGCCGTTTCCAAGCCTATGATCCGGAAGAGGGCGGTTCAGTTGAAGTGGGCTGGACGTTTCTGGCGCGAGCTCGGTGGGGCAAAGGGACAAATCAAGCGGTCAAACGCCTCATGCTCGGTCATGCCTTCGAGAGCGTAGGTCGCGTTGATTTTCGCGTTGGTGAAACGAACTACCGTTCGCGTATCGCATTGGAAAATATAGGCGCGACCCGAAGCGCGCGCACTGAATTGACGCGCTATGAGGGTAAGCGCGTGTTGCACCTGGTCTATGAGATTACGCGCGAAGCTTTCCTTGAAGGCCCGCTATCGGTTTAGCCTGATGCGGCCAGTCCTTGCATACGCTTGAGATACCGCGCCAGCACATCAATTTCCAGATTGACCTGATCGCCTTCGCTCAAATCTCCCAGCGTCGTCACCTCAGCGGTGTGCGGGATGATATTGAGCGTAAAGTCGCAGGTCCCATCCGACCGATCGCGTACATCATTAACGGTCAACGAAACGCCATTGATGGTGATTGAGCCTTTTTCAGCGATGAAGGGGGCCATTTCCGCCCGCGCGCGGATCGCTACACGCCAACTGTCACCTTCACGCGTGGCCAATACCACCTGGCCGATGGAATCGACATGGCCGGTCACGATGTGGCCACCAAGCTCATCGCCAAGGCGCAAGGAAGGTTCGAGATTTAGGTTTTGGCCTTCGTCCCACATGCTGGACGTAGTGCGCGAGACGGTTTCGCCTGAAATGTCGACATCAAACCAAGCCTTGCCCGCTTCCCCACCGCGATCGACCACTGTTAGGCAAACGCCCGAACAAGCAATCGAGGCGCCAATATCAATCCGAGCTGGATCGAGCGGGGCGGCAATGCGTGCGCGCAAATCGCCGCGCTGTTCGATTTTGGAAATGGTGCCGATGGCGGTCACGATACCGGTAAACATGCGCTCTAATTCTCCTGCCGGATGCGCTGATAAGCCTCGAACGAGTCGCTGCCAAGCATGCGGTGTTCGGTGCGTTGCCAGCGGCCATGCGCGCTGTCGAGGTCAGTCAGCCCCAAACTTCCAAGCGCTTGCAGTCCATCACCAATGACAATCGGCGCTCGATAGAGATGGAGTTCATCTACGAGGTCTTCGCCAAGGAAGCTGGCTGCGGCCCCTGCGCCTCCTTCGACATAGAGATATTGCATGGCCTCTAACACAGCAATTTGCGCAGGTTTGTTGAGCACGGATGCACCATCGGGTTGGACACCGCGGGTCAGCACAAACCGCTTTGGGCTTCGCGCCTCAATTCCCGGCAAACGCACGTCAAGGCGAGGGCGATCAGCACGCCAAGTTCCGCCGCCCACAAGAATGGCGTCACTGCGTGCCCGGTGAGCATGGACATGAGCACGCGCAGCTTCGCCGGTGATCCATTGGCTGGTCCCATCCGCGAGAGCGATGCAGCCATCGAGAGACACAGCGAGCTTGAGCGTGACATAAGGGCGTCCAAACCGTGCTTGGGTGAGATAACCGCGCAAGCTAGCGGCGGATGCTACGTCTTCGAGAACGCTGGTGGCGATTCCTTCGCGTTTCAAATGTTGAATGCTTAGCCCTGCTGTTCGTGGGTCAGGGTCAAACTGGCCAATGACGACGCGTGAAGGGCGCGCTTTGGTGACTAGGTCAATGCAAGAAGGCCCGCGCTCGGATTTGTGCGCGCAAGGCTCCAACGTGACGTAAAGCGTTGCCCCTTTGGCTTCGCCTGCAGCGATCCTGTCTAACGCTTGGGCTTCGGCATGGGGACGCCCGCCTGCTTGTGTCCAGCCACGAGAAATCACTCTATTCTCGCGTATCAACATCGCGGCGACGCCGGGATTGGGAGCAGATCCAGGGCGCGCACGAGCGGCTAGCTGCGCAGTGGCAGCCATCCAAGCGGCATCTCCGGGCGACGCGGCGACTATGGAGTAGCGCCTTCGTCAGCGGGTGTTTCACTCGCATCGTCGCCGCCGGGCTCGCGACCAAACATTGCGTCCTGCTCCGCCTGTTTCGCCGCTTCTTCCGCAGCGCGTTCTTCATCGGCGCGCCGCTCTATCTCGTCGACATCCATACCGGCCGCCGCGCCCAGTGCCTTGTAAAGATCGCGTTTGCGTTGCTCGCGCCGTGCCGCCTCCGTTTCACGCAGATCAATCACTTCCTGATTGGCGATATTGGACGCGATAATCTCTTCATCGGTCCGGTCCGGTGCGAAGGATTCGATATAGGTGACGTCGGGCTTTTCAGGTTCGCCATAGGACGTTTCGTTGGAAAGCCAGTAAAAGATTACGAACAACGGAATGCAGGAGGCAAGCAGGATCGGCCAGCGGTACGGGTTGGGCTTCCGGAACTCGCTCCAGAAATCCATGATACCCGGCTTGGGATTGAAACGTGAATTGGCCAGCTTCGACATGCGCACAAATATAAGCGCGCTTAGCGCCGCGCGCTACCCTTCCATTTATGCGACTTAGCCAAAGCTGGAATAAAGCGAGCGGCCATGCTCTTTCAGCCAACGGTCCGCCACCGAGATATCGCCTTCGTAAATGTTGCCAAGAAGTGCATGAAAAGCGGGGCTGTGGTCGAAATGGACAAGGTGTGCGACTTCATGCGCGACGACTGAGCGGCGCACATGATCTGGGGCTTGAACCAGCCGCCAATTTATCCGGATACGCTGCCGATCAGAGCAGCTGCCCCAGCGTTTCTGTGCGCGCGAGAGCGCAACTGGCACGCAATCGAGGTTAGCCGCCCCACAGTAATCGCGCGCGTCGTGTTCAAATAGGCTAAGTCCTTCGCGCTCCAGCCATCGCCTTATACGGGCTGCGAAGCTATCTTTTGGCCCACCAAGCACGAGAGTGCCATTATCGAGCACTGGTGCACGGCGGGCTGTTTCGTCCCACACCAGCTTGAGCGTCCCCCCGCGAAAATACACTTCGCCACCGGGTTCGGGTTCAGCGCGGCTGGGAATGCGCGCGTGCTGCGCGGCGAGCCAATCCTGTTTCGTATGCGCAAAGGCCAAGGCCTCTTTGGAATTGGCCCAGTTTGGCAGAGTGATCTGAATTGCGCTGCCATCCGGTGCGAGCCGCAATGTCAGGCGCCGTGCGCGCTTGTGACGGCGCAGGACTATCGGCACAGAATCACCATTCAGAACCATATCCGGTTCGACCTGAGTGCGTTTGAGCCAGTCGATCATTCGGGCTTGCCTTCGTCTGGTAGCGCAAAGCCAGCCCGATTCTTGGTCTGCTTTTTAGATGGTTCCCATTCGACAATGTGGTGCTCCAGCGGCCCTGCATCGGTTTCGCTAATGACGCGGTCCACGACTGAAACTCCGGCCCGCACCACCGTTTCGCGGTCCCCGCTGATAAGATAGTGCCAATCGGGCAGACTGTGCCCTGAGGCGCGGCGGCGATAGGCGCAGGTGTCTGGGAGCCAAGGCACATCTTCAACGATTGCCAATGTCAGTCGCAAGCAATCTGGGACGAAGGCTTTGCGATTGCGATAATCGCTGCATTGCGCTGTTCCGGTATCAAGCAATTTGCACGCGACATTGGTGTCGGCGATTTCGCCCGTGTCCGCGTCTTCGATCTTATGCAGACAGCAGCGACCACAGCCATCGCACAACGCTTCCCATTCTGCGCGGCTGAGCTTGCTCAGCGGCAGCTCCCAGAATTGGTCCCTTAATTCACCCATAGCATAATTTCATCTGCCACCGCTTGGGCACCCTGATCAGTGGGCAATGTTGCAAGTGGGTTGCCTTGCGGGTCGAACAGATATGTAACGTTCGAATGGTTCATCAAATATCCGCCACCATTCGTGTCTTCGCCGCGCTCATAATAGACTTTGAACGCGTCCGCCGTGGCTTTGATTTGGGCCGGTGTTCCGGTTAGGCCGATCAGATCATCGGAAAACGCGCTGGTGAACTCCGCCAAAACCTCGGGCGTATCGCGCTCTGGATCAATGGAGATGAACATTGGTTGGATTTTGGATGCGAGTTTTGGATCGTCCTCGCTCACCAAACTCAGGGCTTGGGTGAAACGTTGAACATCGGTGGGGCAGATGTCTGGGCAATATGCGAAACCGAAGTAGACAATTCTGTACGAACCTTTGAAATCGGTCCAGCGTACCGTTTCACCTTCGCTGTTGGTGAGATTAAAGTCGCCGCCAATTTTCGCGCCTGCAAGTGGCGGTTCGCCGGGCGATTCACTGCCGCTGGCGGCGTCGCCACAACCCGACAAAACCAGCGCCAATGATGCCAGCGGAACGAACAATTTACGAGAAGGCTTGGCGCGATGGTTCATGGTCTGCTAACTCACTACGAGGCAACGGGTGCACTTCGCGCTCGATTGCGAGTTCCTTTCATTCAAACGTGTGACAGGTCATGCAAGATATTCAAAGTTCAATAACCCCTCTTTTGCGCAAGTTAAGACGCGCTAACGTGATTGCCATTGCAGTTTTGGTAAGCGCGTTTGGCGCCGTTGCAATCACGCCAGCCTCCGCTCAACTGTACTCAAATGGGTATCAGTTCCTAGAAGCGGTTGATGAACGCGATGGTGACACCGTGACTGAGCTGCTCAATGAGCCAGGTACGACAGTCGTCAACACGCGCGACATCACTAGCGGCGACACCGGCCTGCATATCGTGACTGCGCGTCGCGATGCTGTGTGGATCAGGTTTCTTCTGCAGCGCGGGGCTGATCCGAACATCCGCAACAAGAAGGGCCAGACTCCGATCCAAATCGCGACAACTCTGGGCTTTATTGATGGCGCCGAAGAGCTGGTCAAACGCGGTGCGCAAGTTAACGTGAGCGATCAACAAGGCGAAACCCCGTTGATTACGGCGGTTCACCAACGCAGTATCCCGCTCATTCGTATGTTTCTCGAAAAAGGTGCGGACCCGGATCGCAACGACAATTCCGGTCGTTCCGCTCGCGACTATGCCAATCTCCTTGTAAGCAATTCGCAAATTCTAAGAGAGTTTGCAAAGGCGGATGAAGAGCGCAAAAAGAACGGCACGTCCAAGCAATATGGACCATCGTTCTAACTATGAGCCACACGCCAACAGATTTTGCCGATATGACTTTGGACGAGCTGCGCATTGCGCTCGCTCCTGATATTGCCGCTTCGGCGATCTTTGACGGATGGACCGAGACGGCTTTGGTAGCCGCCGCTGAAATGGCTGGAGCCGACCCCGACATTGCTAAGCTTGCTTTCCCCGAAAAGCCTTTTAATGGCCGGGCGATGGACATGATTGAGGCCTGGGTCTCCAGCGTAGACAATGCGATGGAAGCAAAATGGCCATCGGAAAAGCTTGGTGCGCTTAAGATCCGCGAGCGCATTCGAACACTGGTTTCCTTCCGACTCGAAGCAATAGTTGATATTGATGAAGCGGTTCGCCGCGCACTTTCAGTGATGGCCATGCCGCAACATGCACCGCGCTCCTGCAGCTTGGCTGGGCTTCTGCCGACCGGATGTGGCGTCTCGCTGGCGATACCTCGACCGATTACAGCCACTAT
>CAZOLE010000091.1:0-7491 GCA_964580445.1 uncultured Porphyrobacter sp. | reverse complement strand
GGGCAGGTCTTCTTCATGAAAATGCACTGTCATCGCCCAGCCCATTACGCGTATTGGGGTAAGAGGGAAAGGGGCGACTCGCGCCTTGTGGCGGTCTGAGTCTGGGTTTTGCATTATGGCGGGTGAGGAAATCCCTGAAAGTTGGCGCGCAGCGCTTGAGCCGGTTCTGGCGGAGCCAGAGGCGCGCAAGCTAGGCGGTTGGCTTCGTGCGCAAGAGGCAGCGGGAAAGACAATCTACCCACCCCAAGGGCAGCGGCTCACAGCATTGGCGTTGACGCCGCTTGATAGCGTACGCGTGGTGATCCTTGGGCAAGACCCCTATCACGGGCCGGGACAAGCGCATGGATTGGCTTTCTCGGTGCAAGATGGCGTGAAGCCACCGCCATCGCTTGCGAACATCTTCAAGGAGCTGGAAAGCGATTGCGGTCTGGAGCAACCTCAAACAGGCAATCTGACCCCTTGGGCTAAGCAAGGCGTGCTTCTTTTGAACAACACGCTTACCGTTCAAGATGGGCAAGCGGGAAGCCATGCCGGGCGAGGCTGGGACGCGATTACCGATGCCTGTGTAGCGGCTGTGGTAGAGCGCGGAGACCCATGCGTCTTCGTGTTGTGGGGCAGCCATGCGCAAAAGAAAGCGAGCCGGGTGCGTGCGCTCGGGCAAAGCACCAATCACCTTATCATCAAAAGCCCACATCCCAGCCCTTTATCATCGTATCGCGGGTTCTTCGGTTCGAAGCCGTTTAGTCAGATCAACGCATTCCTCGAGGAACGCGGTGCATCGCCAATCGATTGGTCGCTAGCGTGACAGAGGAAGAAGCCCGCGCAGCGTTGCTCGAACGCGAGGCTGCACTGGCCAAGGAAGATGCAGCCAATGCCGATGCAGGCGATACGGTTGAGCTGCAACAAGACAGCGTGGGCCGATTGAGCCGCATGGATGCGCTGCAACAGCAAGCGATGGCTCAAGCCCAGACACGCCGCCGCGCTCAGGAGCGCTCGCGTATCAAAGCGGCGCTTGAACGCATCGAGGAAGGCGAATGGGGCTATTGCCTCACTTGCGGAGAAGATATCGCCGAAGCCCGGCTACGCCATGATCCGAGCGTTGCGGTATGCGTGGGATGTGCATCCGAAGGTTAGCCAACGCTGTGTCTATCCGATCCGCTTCTTTATCGAGCGTATCGGCTCCACTGACCGCCTCGGCTTCCGGGGACGAGGCTTCGCTCCATATTGGTGAAGAAATTCCCGGCATTGCCAAAAAACCTCGCCCACTGGTTTATAGGCGGTGGGAAGTAACTTACGACTTGGCTGATACCGCGAAACATCTGATCGAACGCCGCTGCCTTTTCGGCGCCGTTGCTCGCGCGATTGAGCGACTGGGACGCGGCGACAATATCAGCCAAAGCTTCGAGATCTTCGTTCAAGGAACTCGCTCTGTCAATATTACTCGCCATCTGTTCCAATTTCGAGGCAGCGTCTCTGACATTGACGCTGTTCATTCCTACAATGTTCGCTGCATACAACGCCCTGGATCCAATTCTGAGCGCTTGCTGGAGTTCGCGCATAGGATCAGCGTTGTCGCTTTCAAACAAAGCCATCACGCTGCGTTTTAATGATTCCACGCTATCGCTGAATGATTCAAGCGCTCGCATGATGTCATCGGTTAAGTCTGTCATCAAAGTTCCCCCACTTTTGCCCGGGCACCGTAGCAGTTTTTTTGGAAAGTGACCAAGCGCTCCCTAAAATACCTTCGTAAGGCGCGCGCCCAGCAATATGCCATTGTCGCGAAAGGCGACGGCGCTGTCGATCCATTGGGCGTTCATGGTCAGCTCAAAGCCTTCGCTAAATCCAACCGTATAGAATACTTCAGCCCCGCGCTCATCTTCGAGTGGGAGGCGAAAAGCGATATCGCCAACCAGCTCATCGGTCACCGAATATTGAAATGCAGCCACGCCAAAGCGGTCTTGCGGGCGATTAACAGGGTTGCCGGAAATGCCGATAAAGCCCGAGTAATCGAGGAACGTGGGATCGCCTAAGGACGCTTGGAAACGCGCAAAAATCCCGATGCCTTTGCCACGCGCCTTTTTGTTCAGGCTCAAATACTGAAAGCCGGACAGCTGAAGCGCGAGTTCGCCTCTACCATCGCCGAAATTGCCACCCGGCGGCGGAGTGAGCGCGCTGGGGAAAATGTCGGTGGCCGGCCCTGAGCGGGTCGTACCTACGACGGCAAAATTGTAGACCCCCGGCTTGCCACCAAAGCGGGTAAGGGCCGCAGCCGATGCCAGAAATCCGACGCCGCTTTCAAAGGCAGTCTCAAACCCGGTCCGATTGAACTGCGAAGCTGGATCAAACACCCACAGGCGATAGATCACATTCTTCGTTGGCACTTCCAGCATCGCGCCAGTTAGCGTGTTCGGCAAAACGGCTGTTGGCGGCAAAGCTATGCCGAGATTTTGGAAGCCGAAATGGCCATCACTTGCGACAATCGGCAGCGCGCCGGATTTGTCGAGAATGTTGATTTTGCCCACTTCCAAATTGGCGCCTGACTGCCAAGTCTTTTTGACAGAGAGCGACAGATCGAAGTTTTCAGAGCCTTCTGGCCGAAACAGCGCAGTGTTGTTCGGGATCAAACCAACCAGACCGTTGGAATCGACTCCCCAGCGAAATTCCGGGCGAACTTTAATTGTCCAACTGTCATCCAAACCGAACGAGCTGCCGGGTAAGTTGATATAGGCATCCGCTCGGCCGCTGTAGCGCGCAGCGATATCAGCAGAGCCGCTGGCGATGGTGTCAACGTATTGCGAGACGACCAGCTTGACTGGGTCGGCCTTTGGTTTCGGCTGGGTAGCTGGCGGCGGAGCGGGCTGGGGTACCGTCAGCTCACGACCTTCCGCCTCCGCGCTATCGGTCAATGTGAGCACCGGCAGTGCGCTTAGCGCAGGCGCAGCGTTGGTTTTTGAAATCCGATAGTCCGCGACAATAATTGTATTGTCGCCAGCCCAATCGGCCTCAGCAGCGGCTGCTTCCGTGTCGTCCTGCTTGGCCTTTGTGCGTTCCTCAGCCAGAGTGCTTGGCGCGAACATGGCCGAGGCAGCGCCAGCCATAATCAACAGCAAATGGCGTGACAAGGTCGCGCGAACGAAGCCCTCAAGAGCGCCTTGCATTTCTCTCTCCACCGGTGCTGATCAACAAGTCAGCACTCTTATCTTTTGTATTCGCAACATGTCCTTGTACAACTACACAGTGACGGGCGCGAATACCCTTGCTGGAAACTTAATTTCCACGAGTTATTGTGAGAGCTTTATTCAAACTAATGCGAAAATGGCACTGCGCATTTGCAACAAGCCGTCTTTATTTTGAAGAAACACGCATTAGCGCGGCAATTGTGACACACCCATTAGCGCTTCATCAACTGCGCGGGCGGCTTGACGACCTTCGCGGATCGCCCAAACCACAAGGCTTTGACCCTTGCGCATATCACCGCAAGCAAAGACACCCGAAACGCTGGTGGCGTAACTCTCGGTGTCTGCATCGACATTGCCGCGTCCGGTTAGTTCAACGCCCACTTGTTCAAGCAATCCAGCCTTCTTTGGTCCGACGAAGCCCATGGCGAGCAAGATCAGGTCCGCTGGAATTGTGAATTCGCTGCCGACGATCTCGCGCATTTGATGCTTGCCGTCATCGTCTTTGATCCACTCAACTCGCGTGCATTCCAGACCAGTGATGTTGCTCCCATCACCGACTACACGCTTGGTAAGGACCGCCCAATCACGCTCGACCCCTTCTTCGTGGCTGGAGGAAGTGCGCAGTTTGACCGGCCAATCTGGCCACGTCATCGCTTTGTCCTCGTGCTCTGGTGGTTTGGGCATGATCTCAAGCTGCGTGACGCTTTTCGCGCCTTGGCGATTGGAGGTGCCAACGCAATCGGAGCCGGTGTCACCACCGCCTATCACGACAACGTTCTTGTCAGTAGCGAACAGCGAACCGCGCGGCGCGGCACGCATTTCATCATCGCCAGCATTGCGCTTGTTCTGCTGTGTGAGAAACTCCATCGCAAGCCGCACGCCATTCATCTCTGCGCCCGGAATACCCAATTGGCGCGCATCTTCTGATCCGCCTGCGAGCACGACCGCATCGTAGTTTTCTTGCAAACTTGCAAAGGAGACATCGACGCCGACTTCCTTGGAAGTCATGAACGTCACCCCCTCGGCTTCCATCTGCTGGCAGCGCCTATTGATGAGGTGCTTTTCCATTTTGAAATCAGGAATGCCGTAGCGCAGCAACCCGCCCACGCGGTCGCTTTTCTCGAATATTGTGACCGAATGCCCAGCGCGCGCCAATTGCTGTGCGCAAGCGAGGCCAGCAGGACCTGAGCCGACAACGGCGACCGATTTTCCGGTCTTTTCGTCCGGAACCAGAGGCGTGACCCAGCCTTCTTGCCAACCGCGATCAATAATTGCGGACTCGATCGATTTAATCGTCACTGGTTGGTCAACGATGTTGAGCGTGCAGCTGGCTTCGCATGGTGCGGGGCAGATGCGGCCCGTGAATTCCGGGAAGTTGTTTGTGGAGTGCAGCAGGTCGAGCGCGTTCTTCCAATCCTTCTCATAAACCAGATGGTTCCAGTCCGGGATCATATTGTTCACCGGACAACCATTGTGACAATAAGGAATCCCGCAATCCATGCAGCGTGATGCTTGTGAAGCGAGCGTTTCATCGCTCGGCTGCACCACAAACTCGCGGTAGTTGTTTAGCCGCTCTTTTGGATCGAGATAATCGCGCTCGCGCCGATCCAGTTCGAGAAATCCGGTGTCTTTGCCCATTGTCCTAAACCTTACTCCGCTGCGACCGATGCGGCTTCTTCGCGCTCTGTTTCGACTGCTTCCAAAGCGCGTTTGTAGTCGCGCGGCATAACCTTCACGAATTTGTTCAACGCTGTGTCCCAATCGGCCAACAGCTCGCCAGCTATGGCGCTGTTGGTGTGCAATTGATGGCGCTCAATTAGGATGCGTAGCCGCTCTGCATCATGGCGCAACATATCGCCCATCCCGAAATCATTGACTGAACGGCCGCGTTGCTGCGGACGGCCAGCGCCATCTGAATCGTTGGCGTCATTGTCAGCTTCGGGTGAGACCGGGAGCAGATCAACCTGCGCATGATTGACGAGATTGTAGAACTCGCCCTCGGGATCATAAACATAGGCGACCCCGCCGCTCATCCCAGCGGCGAAATTGCGTCCCGTGCTGCCAAGCACAACGACAACGCCGCCTGTCATATATTCACACGCGTGATCGCCAGCGCCCTCGACCACGGCAATCGCGCCGGAATTGCGCACCGCGAACCGCTCGCCTGCTACGCCGTTGAAATACGCCTCGCCAGCAATCGCGCCGTAGAGCACAGTGTTGCCGACGATGATGTTCTCAGCCGAGCTGCGGCTTACGCCTTCTGGTTGACGCACAATGATCCGCCCCCCGCTCATGCCCTTGCCGACATAGTCATTGGCATCGCCCGACAGATTAAGCGTGACGCCGTGCGCGAGCCATGCGCCAAAGCTCTGGCCAGCAACACCAGTTAGGTTGATGCGGATCGTTTCAGGCGGCAGACCTTCATGCCCATGCGTCTTTGCGATCTCGCCGGAGAGCATCGCGCCAACGGTGCGATTCACATTGCGAACTTCGCTGTCGATCTGGACCGGTGTTTTGCCTTCGATCGACTTCCTAGCATCAGAAATCAGTTGATTGTCGAGGGCGGCATCAAGCCCGTGATCTTGCCCTTCAATATTGTTGAGCGGTGCGTCTTCGGCAATGTCAGGCGTGTGCAGCAAGCGGTCAAGATTGATCCCGCGCGCTTTCCAATGGCGGTGCATCCGGGTCATGTCGAGCCGGTCAACCCGGCCCACCATTTCGGCAACCGTGCGGAAGCCCAACTCTGCCATGATGGCGCGCAGCTCTTCTGCGACAAAGAACATGTAGTTGACGACATGCTCCGGCGCGCCGGTAAAGCGCTTGCGCAAAACCGGGTCCTGCGTCGCGACGCCAACTGGACAGGTGTTCAAGTGGCACTTGCGCATCATGATACAGCCTGCCGCGATCAAGGGTGCGGTGGCAAAGCCAAACTCATCCGCGCCAAGCAGCGCGCCAATCGCGACATCGCGGCCCGTGCGCAGTCCGCCATCGACCTGCACCGCGATCCGGCTGCGCAGGTCGTTGAGCAAGAGGGTTTGCTGTGTTTCAGCAAGGCCAATTTCCCAAGGCGATCCGGCATGGGTGAGGCTGGTCAAAGGTGAAGCGCCAGTCCCGCCGTCGTAGCCAGAGATAGTGACGTGATCCGCACGCGCCTTGGAAACACCCGCGGCAACCGTACCCACGCCCACTTCGGAGACAAGCTTCACCGAAATGCGCGCTTCGGTGTTCACGTTTTTAAGGTCGTGGATCAACTGCGCGAGATCTTCGATGGAGTAGATGTCGTGGTGCGGTGGCGGTGAGATCAGGCCAACGCCGGGCGTCGAATGCCGCACTGCGCCGATCCGTTTGTCGACTTTGTGACCGGGGAGCTGGCCACCTTCACCCGGTTTTGCGCCTTGCGCCATCTTGATCTGAATATCGTCGGAGTTTGCGAGATACTCCGTCGTCACGCCGAACCGGCCCGAAGCAACCTGTTTGATCCGGCTGCGCATCGAATCGCCATTGTCCATCGGCGTGAAGCGGAACGGTTCTTCGCCCCCTTCGCCGGTGTTTGAGCGCCCGCCAATGCGGTTCATCGCAATCGCAAGGGTGGAGTGCGCTTCGTGGCTGATTGAGCCAAAGCTCATCGCACCAGTGCTAAAGCGTTTGACGATTTCGCTCGCCGATTCGACCTCTTCAATCGGAACAGGCGTGTCGGACTTCTTGAATTCCATCAGCCCGCGAATGGTCAGCAGCCGCTCGGACTGCTCGTTCACAGATTTTGCGAATTCTTCGTAATTGCTGGCATCATTGCCGCGCACCGCGTGCTGCAATTGCGCGACATTGGCCGGCGTCCAAGCGTGTTCTTCGCCACGCAGGCGGTATTGATAGATGCCGCCCACATCGAGCATGCCTTTATAAAGCGGATTGTCGCCATAGGCTTGTGCATGGCGGCGCACGCATTCTTCGGCCACTTCTGCAAGTCCAACGCCCTCGATCGTGGTCGCGGTGCCGGTGAAATACTTCCTGACAAACTCACTCGACAAGCCGACCGCGTCAAAAATCTGCGCGCCGCAATAACTCTGATAGGTCGAAATACCCATCTTCGACATCACTTTGCGGATACCTTTGCCGATAGCTTTGATGTAGTTTTGCTCAACTTCGTTGGTGCTTACATCTGCGTGCTTTTTCGCGCGGATATCTTCCAGGGTTTCAAACGCGAGATAGGGGTTGATCGCTTCGGCGCCATAGCCCGCAAGCACACAGAAATGGTGCACTTCGCGCGCTTCGCCGGTTTCAACAACCAGCCCTGTCTGCATCCGCAGGCCTTGGC